>DATMCA010000717.1:0-7918 GCA_035559015.1 Umezawaea sp.
GTGCTTGTCCACGTGGTTGTCCACAGGCTGTCCACAGGGGTTGTCCACAGGCGTGTTGTGGGGGTCTATCCCTAGTGGGTGTTGGTCTGGGTGACCACTAGGGATGGCGTCCTGTAGTTGTCCACAGGGTGAACTGGGACACTTGTTCGCAGGTCAGCGTGTTAGCCGAAGCTTTGGCCTTCGCCTCGGTAGGTGGGGACCGTGCGTTCCACGTCGTTGCCCACCAAGAGGTGTACGTGGGTGAAGCGCTCTGCTAGTTCGCCTGCTTTCGCGTGACGCATCCACACCCTGTCACCCAGCTTCAGGGCTTCCGCGGCCTTGCCCACCACGGGGGTTTGCACCTCGCCTGCGCCTTCCAGTGGGAGGGTCGCGAGGCCTTCCGGTAGGTACGGGCTTGGTTGGCGGTCGGGGGTTGCCGTGCCTGAGGCGATGTAGCCGCCGGCGAACAAGGTCGCGGTGTTCTTGGCCGGGCGGCGGACCACTGAAAGCGCGTAGAGGAATGCCGGCTCCGGGTGGAATGTTCGGTAGGCGTCGAACAGAGTGGGGCCCACCAGGCCGGAGCCGGCTGCCAGTTCGGTGACCGAGGGGTCTGAGCCGGTTACTTCGAGGCTGCCGGTGCCGCCGCCGTTGACGAATTCCAGGTCCGAGATGGCCCTGACGGCCGCGACCGCTGCGCTGCGGCGTTCGATCAGTTCGGCGGCCGAACGCTTCTGCATCCAGCGGACGGCTGCTCCGCGCAGTGGTTGACCGGGTGGGTTGTCGCCCAGGCCGGCGATCTGGCCCTCGTACGCCATGACGCCGACGAGGGTGAAGCCGGTGCGGCCGGAGATCCGGCGGGCCAACTGGCCCGCGTCCCTGGCGGTGTGGATGGGCGACCTGCGGGAACCCACGTGGAGGCCGGGCAGTGGGCGCCAGGAGACGTCCAGTTCCAGGCAGATGCGGACCGTCGGGTGGTGGGCGCCCAGGGCGGCGTCGATCAGGTCGAGGTGTTCCAGCGAGTCGATCATCAAGGTGATTCGCCGGAGCGCGGTCTCGTCCTTGGCCAGCCTGCGCAGGGCGCCGTGGTCGACGGTCGGGTACGCGACCAGCAGGTCTTCGCTGAGGTCGTGGCCGGAGAGCCAGAGCGCCTCGGACAACGAATAGCACATGACACCGGCGTAGCCGGGCTTGGTGAGGACTCGTTCCAGCAGGTCGCGGACCCGGACCGACTTGCTGGCAACCCGGATCGGCCGGCCACCCGCCCGGCGGACCAGGTCCGTGGCGTTGTGGTCGAACGCGTCGAGGTCGACGATCGCGAACGGAGGATCGAAGTCCTTCGTCGCCGTGTCGAGGCGGGTTCGGCGCTGCATGGCTTTACGGTACGTCCTCAAGCCTTGAAATGTGAATAGCTTTCACCTACGGTTCGTAGCGTTCGTCACAGTCCGAGGAGGGGCTCGCATGAAAGCCCAGTGGACCAACTGGGCGGGCACCGCGTCCGCCTCACCGCACCGGGTCGAACACCCGGCCAGCACCGATGCGATCGCTCACGCGATCACGTCCGCACGTGCTGACGGGAGGTCGGTGCGCCCTCGGGGCAGCGGGCACTCGTTCTCCGAGATCGCGGTCGCGCCCGGAGTCGCGCTGGATCTGAACGCCTGGACAGGGATCATCTCAGCCGACAGCGAATCCGGCCTGGTCAAAGTGCGATCGGGCACGACCGTGCGACAGCTGAACGCGGGTCTCGAACGGCTCGGGCTGGCGATGGCGAACCTCGGTGACATCGACGCGCAGACGATCTCCGGTGCCATCTCGACCGGCACGCACGGGACCGGCGCGAAGCTCGGCGGGCTGTCCACCCAGGTGGAGTCGCTCGAACTCGTGCTGGCCGACGGCTCGGTCACCACCTGCTCGGCGAGCGAGAACCCCGACCTGTTCAACGCCGCCCGGCTCGGCCTGGGCGCGCTCGGGGTGATCAGCACCCTCACGCTGAGGTGCGTGCCGGCGTTCGTGCTGCACGCCCGCGAGACCACCGGTCACCTCGACCGGATCCTCGAGGAGTTCGACGACCTGACCGCGGTCGAGGACCACGTCGAGTTCCACTGGTTCCTGCACGGCGACGGCGTCCTGGTGAAGCGCAACAACCGGGTGCCCGCGGACCACGAGGCGAAGCCGCTCTCCAAGCTCCGCCAGTTCTACGAGTACGAGGTCATGGAGAACACGGTCTTCGGCCTCGTCGCCCGGCTCGCCCGCACGGTCCCGGCGACCGCTCGTCCGCTGAACAAGCTGTGCGCGGCGGCGTTGTCCGAGCGGGTCTACAGCGACCAGTCGCACCGCGTCTTCGTGTCACCCCGCCGTGTCCGGTTCGTCGAATCCGAGTACGCCGTGCCGCGCGAAGCGCTGCACGAGGTGGTCCGGGAACTGCGGGCCGCGGTGAAGAAGCTCGACCACGGCGTGATCGTGCCGGTCGAGATCCGCACCGCGCAGGGCGACGACATCTGGCTGTCGACGGCGTCCGGCCGGGACTCGGCCTACATCGCGGTGCACCAGTTCCTCGGAATGCCGTACCGCGAGTACTTCGACGTGTTCGAGCGGATCGCGGCCTCGGTCGGCGGCAGGCCGCACTGGGGCAAGATGCACACGCTCGGGGCCGACGTGCTGCGCGAGCGCTACCCGCACTTCGACGACTTCCGCCGCGTGCGGGACGAGGTCGACCCGGAGCACGTCTTCACGAACCCGTACCTGGACCGGGTGCTCGGCGCCTAGACCGGTGCGTCGCCGCTGATCACTTCGAGGGTCTTGCCGATCGTCTCCGGCCTGTCCAGCAGGGCCAGCACGACGGCGGCGACGTCAGCGCGCGGGATCGAGCCCCTGACCACCTTGTCGGCCAGCTCGACGCGGCCGGTGGCGGGCTCGTCCGTCAGCGCTCCGGGGCGCAGGATCGTCCAGTCGAGATCCCGCGCCCGCAAGTCCTCTTCGGCCGCGCCCTTCGCCTTCAGGTAAACGGCGAACTCGGGCGACACGGACGGGTCGTCCGCCTTGTCGATGCCCATCGAGCTGATCTGCACGAAGCGCCGCACACCCGCCTGCTCGGCGGCTGCGGCGAACAACGCGGCCGCGTCCCTGTCGACGCTCCCCTTGCGGTCCGGCCCACTTCCGGGCCCCGCGCCTGCGGCGAACACCGCGGCGCCGGCGCCGGTCAGGTATTCAGCCACGGCAGCGACGTCGGCCGCTTCGAGATCACAATGAACAGGTACCGCTCCGGCCGTCCACACGTCGCTGAAGTGGTCGGGGTTGCGCACCAACGCGGTGGCCGAATCCCCTCTGGCGGTGATGAGCCGCTCCAACTCCAGCGCGATCTTCCCGTGGCCGCCGGCAATCACTACTCGCATGCTCCGACGGTATGTCAGGAAGCGGTGGCCAGCACCTGCTCGTAGACGAGTTCGTTCACCCAGCGCGTGGTCGCGGTGTCCTCGACCGGTACGTACTCGTTGCGACCCGTGACGTCCGTGGTGACGTTCGACTCGGCGTCGGCCATCAGCACCGAGACGCCGTAGCGGCGGGCGCGGGGCAGGCAGTTGGTCAGGTAGTCGTGCGTGAAGGCGACCGACGCCGGCAGGACGACCGCGGCGTTGCCGTAGCGGGCGAACGGCACGGCGGACGCGAGGGCGGTGCGCCAGTGGCGGGCCACGGCGAGAACGCCGACGATCTTGACGGCGGACGGGGGGACCCGACCCTCCATCTCGGGCCACACCCAGGTGGAGACCGTGGTGCGGTCCGCTTCGGGGCCTGCTCCGACGCACACGCGCTCGGCGTGGGCGTCGGCCATCAACTCGGCCACGACCACGACTCGGCGACCCATCAGGACCATCTCGGGCAGCACGACCCCGTGCCACCCCAATCGGATGGCCGCGGACGCGGCGAGCTCCTCGGCGGTGCCGGGGAGCTCGGGAACCGGAACAGCAGTGGCCGACAGCGCCCGTGTGTCACCGGGTACCGCGATCCGTGCTGGTGTGCTGCTCACGCCAGGGCCTCCCTCGGGAATCACGGTCGGGAAGTTCCGCCGTGCTTCGACTCGTGCTCTGGATAATTGGTAGCAGGAGGACCGGGCCGTGCCTCCGGGTCGAACGGGGCCCTGCGATCGACGGCGTCGAGCGGTCGGTGACCGGTAGATAGCACCCTCGGGGAGTTCAGCCCGACGGTGCCGCCGTCCGGGTGACGCCGATGTGGGCGGTTCCGCCGAAAGGCGAGCTGACAGTAGGCGTGGATCGCCTCCGGTATTCCGCTCGCCGGGGGTCGGCCGGACGACCGCCGAACCGCTTGTCGACCGTTCAGCGCGCCAAATCGACCGGACGGCCCGAGAAACGCTGGTCAGATGACCGCGACGACCTCTCCAGCGCACCGGTCGGCGGTCGTCCGACCTGCGACTTCGGCGACTTCGGCGAGCGGTGGGCGAGGCCGGGTCCGGGGGCGACGGCCGTCCGGGGGCACCGGGTCCGCCAACCGGCCCAGCGATCTCGGGTGCTCCACCGGCGGTGGCTCCCGGTGGCCGGTCGGCCGACGGAGGAACGCGCCCACACCGCCCGTCGGGCCGACGACCGGCTCCGGGAGGTGCCCCACCGGCGTCCAGGCCCTCCACGAGCCTCACAGCGGTCAGCTCGGCGGCCTGGAAGTCGGCGGGGACCGAACGCCGGCGGCGCCAGGGGGTTCACCCCAGCGGTCGCGAGCCGGACGAGTGCACCTCCGGGACCCGGTACCGGCTCGGGGAGTGCGACCGGCTTCGGTTTTCCGCTGGTTTTCCCGCCGTCCACGGGCTCGCTATGTCCTCCGTCACTCGACCGGGTGACCGAGATCACCCATGGCAGAACCGAATCAACGGATGATTAAACGATCAAGGAACTGGCTACCCCCTCGCCCCGCGGCCGGTTCCGGCGAATGGCCCAGCCAGGGCAGACCAATCATCGTCACGGCCGTCCACGGCCGCGCGCACGGCTCACCGGCGGCGACGATCTTGGCGCGGACCAGCCCGAAGATCGCTGGTGGCGGCCCCACGGGTCGATTCCCACCATGAATGCCAGAAGGCCCTTGACCGCGTACTCTGCGGTCAAGGGCCTTCTGAGTAAGGATGGGCGAGGGGGGAGTTGAACCCCCACGTCCTTTCGGACACACGGACCTGAACCGTGCGCGTCTGCCATTCCGCCACTCGCCCGGAGCGACGTGGTGAACACTAGCACGCCCTCTGGACGGGTTACCAATTGGCCCGTGTCCCACCACGTCAGCCCGGATACGATCGGGGTCGGAGTCAACCGAGTCGGAGGGTGTTGCCGTGGGCCTCGTACAGCGCTTCGAGCGCCGTCTCGAAGGCATGGTCGGAAATACCTTTGCGCGCGTGTTCGGCGGAAGCGTCGTACCGCAGGAAGTAGCGCAGGCGCTTCAGCGTGAGGCCGAGAGCAACATCCGCGAACTCGCGGGTGGCAGACTCCTCGCGCCGAACCACTATGTGGTCCTGCTCGGCCCGCAGGACCACGATCGGCTTGCCGGTGACGGGCAGGATGAACTACGCATCACCCAGCTCCTCGGGGACTCCCTCGGAGAGCACCTGGCCGAGTTTGGGTGGGATACCTATGGTGACGTCGTAGTCTCCCTGGAGCGCTCCGACGCGCTGCACACCGGACAGTTCCGAACCAGCTCGTCCGTCGACCCCGATGTGAAAGTTGCCAGCCGACGGTCAGCACCACCTCGCACCGCAGGAGACCGATCCATGAGCCAGCCTCCCGGCTACGGACAAGGACAGGGCCAGCCCGGCCACGACCCCTATGGGCAGGGCGGTTACGGCCAACAGCCGCCGCAACCCGGTTACGACCAGGGCTACGGCCAGCAGCCGCAGCAGGGTTATGACCAGGGTTACGGCCAACAGGGCTACGACCAGGGTTACGGGCAGCAGCCCGCGCCTGGTGGCTACGACCAGGGCTACGGGCAGCAGCCCGCCCCCGGTGGGTACGACCAGGGCTACGGCCAGCAACCCCAGGGCTACGACCAGGGCTACGGGCAGCAGCCCGCCCCCGGTGGGTACGACCAGGGCTACGGGCAGCAGCCCGCCCAGGGTTACGACCAGGGTTACGGCCAACAGGGCTACGACCAGGGTTACGGCCAGCAGGGCGGCTACGGCCAGCAGGGCGGTTACCAGGACCCGGCAGCGGGCTACGCGCCCCCGGCCGTGCAGTCCGGACCGCGAACGCTGAACGCCACGCTGCACCTGGACGACGGCTCGAACCGCACGTATCCGTTGAAGCAGGGCGGAAACGTGGTCGGTCGCGGGCAGGAAGCGGACTTCCGCCTACCCGACACCGGAGTCTCCAGGAGGCACCTGGAGATCACGTGGGATGGGCAGAGTGCAATGCTCGCGGATCTCGGTTCGACCAACGGCACGACAGTGAACGGCACTCCAGTGCAAACTTGGCAGCTCGCGGAAGGCGATGTCGTCCGCATCGGCCACTCCTCACTGGTGTTCCGCACGCAAGGCTGAGGTCGATACGGGCGTCGGTGACAGCACTCAAGGCAGGAGCGGTTACAACCGGTGCCAGAGCTGGTGATGCAGCTGACCAGAGCAGGTTTCCTCGTCCTGCTGTGGTTGTTCGTGCTGGCCGCACTTCGGGTGGTCCGCTCCGATCTCTACGCTGCCTCGGGGTTGCGGGTCTCAGTGCCCGGCTTCCGAAGAAACGCGGACAAGGCCGCCAAGGGGAACAAGGCCCCCCGGCAACTCGTGGTCACTCACGGGGCGCTGACGGGTACCCGGATATCCCTTGACGGCAGGCCGATCCTGATCGGCCGCGCAGACGACTCCACGCTCGTGCTGGACGACGACTTCGCGTCGACCCGGCACGCGCGGATCTCGCTGCGCGGCACTGACTGGTACGTGGAAGATCTCGGTTCCACGAACGGCACCTACCTAGACCGGGCGAAGGTCACGGCACCCCTCCGGGTCCCGCTCGGCTCTCCGATCCGAATCGGCAAAACGGTGATCGAGCTGCGCTCATGACCCTCGTCCTCCGATATGCGGCCCGCAGCGACCGGGGCCTGGTGCGCAACAACAACCAGGACTCCGTGTACGCGGGCCCCCGCCTGCTCGCACTCGCCGACGGCATGGGTGGCCATGCCGCCGGTGAAGTCGCGAGCAAAGTCGTCATCGCCGCCCTGGCCCCGCTGGACGACGACGAACCGAGCGACGACCTGCTCGGCCAGTTGCGCGAAGCGGTCATCGCTGGCAACGGCGCCATCTCCGAACTCGTCGCCAGCGACCCGGACCTGGACGGCATGGGCACGACGCTCACAGCCGTCCTGTTCGCGGGGAGCAGGCTGGGGATGGCGCACATCGGCGACTCGCGTGCCTACATGATGCGAAACGGTTCGTTCTCGCAGATCACGCACGACGACACGTTCGTCCAGTCGTTGATCGACGAAGGCCGGATCACCGAGGAGGAAGCGGCCACGCACCCGCAGCGGTCACTGCTGCTGCGCGCGCTGACCGGCCACGAGGTGGAACCACGCCTCATGGTCCGCGAAGCACGTCCGGGCGACCGCTACCTGCTCTGCTCGGACGGCCTCTCCGGTGTGGTCAGCCTGGAGACGCTCGACGAGGCGATCCGGATCCCCGATCCGCAGGCGTGCGCCGACCGGATGATCGAGTTGGCGCTCAAGGGCGGTGGACCGGACAACGTGACGGTCATCGTCGCCGACGTGGCCGACATCGACTTCGGCGACGACGCGCCGATCATCGGCGGAGCCGCCGGTGACGGCAGCGCCGACCCGCCGCCACCGGACTCCCCCGCCTCGCGGGCGAGTTCGATCACCGGACCGCGGCCGATCCCGGTGCGCGCCGAGACTCCCCCGCCCCCGCCGGACCCCAAGATCAAGCGGCGACGCAAGGTCAAGGCGGTCCTGC
>DATMCA010000718.1:0-12678 GCA_035559015.1 Umezawaea sp.
TACTACACCTACTCCGTGTCCGATCTCGGTGAGCTGCCGTGGAAGCGCCTCCAGGCGCCCGCCAAGGAGAACGGCAAGCCCAACGACATCGAGGACTGGTTCCTCTGCGGCGCCAAGGGTTCGCCGTCCACGACGACCACGACCACCACGACGACCGTCGTGACGACGACCACGCCCGCCACGACCACCACGACGACGCCCGGTTCGACGACGTCCAGCACGTCCGGCTCGGCGACGTCCTCGACGCCTGGGGCGTCGACCTCCGGCACCTCGTCCTCGACGACCACCCCCGCCACGAAGTCGACCACGAAGACCAGCACGCCGGTGGCGGCCGCCGGTAGCAACGACGACCTGGCGAGCACCGGGTTCGGCTCGATGTGGCTGCTGTTCCTCGGTGGCGGCCTTGTCGCGCTGGGCATCGCCTTCGTGGCGTCGCCGAAGCTGCGCGGTCTCCTGCGCCGCTGATGGTCGGCGGGTGGAGGAGAGGGCCTGTGATCCCCCTCCTCCACCCACCGCCGGGTGCCGGTCCAACTCGCGGGCGGTCCTCCCCCTGACCGCCCTTCGGCACCCCTCATCCCGCGGCAACCGGAAGTCCGGCACAGCGCGAACTCTCCGCTTCCCGCGGGTGTGGCACTTCGACGGGCTTCAGCCTCGCGGTCGGTGGTTCACCACCGACCCGCGCCGTTCACCGGCTGACCGCGAGCCACTCCTCGAAGTGGTTCGCCACGACGTCCGTCAGCCCGCCGACGCTGAGGCTCCCGTCGACCTCGATCACCCGTAGTCCTTGCTGACGCGCGCTTTCCACGACTTCGTCCGCCAGCAGTCGATCCCGTTCCACGCGGTTGGCCCGCGCCCGTTCCGGGTCGCTCACCTTCGCCCCGACCCGGCTCGCCCGCGGCAGTTCGCGCAACTGCCGCTGCCGGAACGCCTCGGTCGGCACCAGGAACACCGCCTGCCGGTGCGACGCGAGCAGCGGCGCCACCAGTTCCGGCCGCAGCCCCCACCCTTCGGCGACGAGCGGCCGACTGCTCGACAGCCCGCGCAGGTCGTCCAAGACCATCCCGAACCGCTCGACGAAGCTGTGCCTGCTGTTCTCGGCCAACTCCGCCGGTGTCGAACGGACCCACGTCCGGTCCGGGTCGTGCGCGCCCAACACCTGCCAGGCGTGCCGGTACGGGTACCGCTCGGCGTGCGCCCGTGCGCGGTCGGCGTGCCCCCTGCTGTCGTGGAAGTCGTAGTGGTACGCGGTCAGCCCATGTCGTCGGGACAGGAGCCAGGCGACGGTCGACTTCCCCGCCCACTGCGCTCCGCCGATCCACAGGACGGTGCTCAACTCACCTGAAGGTCCCCACCTCATGGTGACGAGCGTGGGCCGGGAAAAACCAAAGATCAAGTCTTGTTTTCCCAGCTCAACACTGGTTAAGTAGAGTAAGCAGGAAGTGACTGGTCAAACTCCTTCCGGATTCAGCCGTTCTCGGTGCTCCGCCACCCACTCGTACTGCGCTCGCACTTCCTCCACGACACCCGCCGCTCGCAAGCGCTCACCCGCGGGCCTGGTGTCAGCGATGATTCCCCGCCAACACCGGTCCTGCCACCACAGGATCGTGTCGACCAGCGCACTCGGGTCCGCCAACCCGTACGCGTCGCTGATCAGCCGAACACCCCGCGCCGCCGCGCTGGCCTCGGCTCCCGGCCCCAGCCCGAGGTACTGCCAGCACACGTGCGCGACGTCGTGCACCCGCCGGCCGGGTGCCACGTGGTCCCAGTCGATGAACGCCACCGGCCGCAACCCCTCGCCGATGATCCGGTACACGGTGTTCCTGGGCGAAAGGTCGTTGTGGCACAGGACTTCCTCATCGCCCGCCAGCGCGGCGGTGAGGTCGTGGAACTCCCTCACCAACCGGGCCACCCGGACCAGGCTCTCGTCCGAGGAGATCGCCGCGGGCTGCCGCGGCTCCCACGCCACGTGCCCTTCGAGGAACTCCAGGACCTCCCGGCCCTGTGAATCCACGCCGAGCAGACGGGGAGCGCCCGGCCACCCGTCCAGGTGCCCCAGCACCCGGTGGACCAACTCGCCCGACCGCGGCCGTCGAACGGTGTCGCCGACCCGGACGACCTCGTTCACGAACCCGCCGGGCAATGCCTGTTCCAGCACTGGGAACTCCTGACGAAGTCCGAGGTTGATCAGGTGCGTGCTGGGCGACCGGCGGCAGCGGCTCGACACGTGCCCGCAACTCGTCGGACACGTTCAGTGTGGCAGCCGACTGTTCCACACATCCTGATCAACAATCCGGGTGATCAAACCATTTCATGATCGTCTTTGTCGGGAGTTCTCAGGCCGTCACCGCCAACGCGAACGGCAGCACGGCCGACGCCCCGGCCTTGCGGACCGCCCGTGCCGCGACCGTCATCGTCCAGCCGGTGTCGATCCGGTCGTCGATCAGCAGCACCGGACCTTCCACTGTGGACAGGTCGGGGGCCTGGACCCCGTTCCACAGCCCGGCGAGCCGTTGCGCGCTGTTCGCCCGGTGGGTAGCCTCACCCACCCACACCTGGCCCAGCAGCGGCAGTCTGCCGATCTCCGAGATGCGCGCGCCGAAGCTGCCCACCAGGGTCGGCCTGCTCCGCGAACCGACCGTCACCACACCCACCGGCCGTTCCTCCCAGCCCCACGCGCTCAACACCTTCACGCACGCCTGGAACACGTCGTCCGGGATCGCCTGGTCCTCGGCCGCGAACAGCGCCCTCAACCTGTTGCCCCAGCCGATGTCCGTCAGCCTGCCCAGCGCCCGCCCCGATTCCGCGGCCTCGCCCGCCGCGATCTTGCCCGACAGCGACACGCCGATCGCCGCCATCCCCGTCGGCCACTGCTTGCGCGGCGCCACGTCCACGCCGGGCCGCAGCAACCGTTCCCGCGCGACCGTGGCCGCGCCCGACGACACCTCGGCGGACGGCCGTTCGCCCGTGCAGTTGTCGCACCGTCCACACGGGCTCGCGTGCGGATCGTCCAGCTGCCGCAACAGGAACTCCATGCGGCAGCCCGTCGTGCTCAGGTAGTCGAGCACCGCCTGCTGCTCGACCGCCCGCGCCTCGCCGATGCGGTCGTACCGCTCCCCGTCGTAGGACCACGGCTGCCCCGTCGACTCCCAGCCGCCGCGCACGCGCTTCACCGCGCCGTCGACGTCGAGGACCTTCAGCACGACCTCCAGCCGCGTCCGCGACAACTCGACCCTCGGTTCCAGGGCCGCCGTCGACAGCACCCGCCCGGCGTCGGCCAGCGCGTCGAGCACCTGACGGACGATCCGCTCCGGCGGGAACGCCAGCGACGCGAAGTACGCCCAGATGTCCTTGTCCTCCGGGCCGGGCAGCAGCAGCACCTCGGCCCGTTCCACACCACGGCCCGCACGGCCGATCTGCTGGTAGTACGCGATGGGGGAGGGCGGAGCGCCCAGGTGCACCACGAACCCCAGGTCCGGCTTGTCGAACCCCATGCCCAGCGCGGACGTCGCCACCAGCGCCTTCACCCGGTTCGCGAGCAGGTCCTCCTCCGCCCGCTGCCGCTCGGCCGGATCGGTCCGCCCCGAGTACGCGGCCACCTCGTACCCGCGCTCCCGCAGGAACGCCGCCACGTCGTCCGCCGCCGCCACGGTCAGGGTGTAGATGATCCCCGACCCCGGCAGCTTCTCCAGGTGCTCACCCAGCCACCCGAGCCGCGCCTCGGCCGTCGGCAGCCGCAGCGCCGACAACCGCAGGCTCTCCCGGTCCAGCGGCCCGCGCAGCACCAGCGCGTCCGACCCGGACCCCAGCCCCAACTGCTCCGCCACGTCCCGCACCACGCGGTTGTTCGCCGTCGCGGTCGTCGCCAGCACCGGCACCCCCGGTGGCAGCTCCGTCAGCAACGTGCGCAACCGCCGGTAGTCCGGTCGGAAGTCGTGGCCCCAGTCCGAGATGCAGTGCGCCTCGTCGACCACCAGCAACCCGGCCGACGCCGTCAACGACGGCAGCACCGTGTCCCGGAAATCCGGGTTGTTCAACCGCTCCGGGGACACGAGCAGCACGTCGACCTCACCCGACGTGACCGCGTCCTGCACCCGTTCCCACTCGTCCGTGTTCGCCGAGTTGATCGTCGCCGCCCGCACGCCTGCCCGCGCCGCCGCGTCGACCTGGTTGCGCATCAACGCCAGCAACGGCGACACGATCACCGTCGGCCCCTCGCCCAACTCGCGCAGCAGGGCCGTCGCGATGAAGTACACCGCCGACTTGCCCCACCCCGTGCGCTGCACCACGAGCGCTCTCCGCCGCTGCGCCACCAGCGCGTGGATAGCGGTCCACTGGTCGTCGCGCAGCACCGCGTCCGGACCGGCGAGGGCCCTCAGTCGCTCGTCGGCCATCTCCCGGAGGGCGAGTTCGTCCATGCGCCAACCATTGCACGAAGCACCGACAGTTTCTTCTGCCGCTCCTCCGGAGACGGCGGCTCGGCCGCCTGGAGCCGACCTACCGACGCGGCCTCGCGATCGTGTTCACCATCCGGGATACCCATACGCGACCAACGTCCGATTGGTCCTAAGCTGGGAGTCGTGACCGCTGAACTGCGCGAAGAGGTGCACTCCGCCGCCCGCCGAGCCCGTGTCGCCTCCGAGGAACTCGTCCTGGCGACCCGCGAACGCAAGGACGCGGCGCTGCGCGAGATGGCCGCCGCCCTGCGCGAACGGTCCGAGGAGATCCTCAAGGCCAACACCGCCGACCTGGAAGCCGGGCGCGAGGCGGGCCTGACCGAGAACATGCTCGACCGCCTGGCGCTCTCCGAGCAGCGGATCGACGGCGTCGCCGAGGGCCTGCTGACGGTCGCGGGCCTGGCCGACCCGGTGGGCGAGGTGCTGCGCGGCGGACTGCTGCCCAACGGCCTGGACATGCGCCAGGTGCGCGTCCCGCTCGGCGTCGTCGGCATGGTCTACGAGGCCCGGCCGAACGTGACCGTCGACGCGGCGGGTCTCGCGCTGAAGTCCGGCAACGCCGCACTGCTGCGCGGGTCGTCGTCCGCGGAGAACTCGAACACCGCGCTCGTCGCCGTGCTGCGCGACGCGCTGGAGGCGGCCGGGCTGCCCGCGGACTGCGTGCAGCTGCTGCCGTGCCACGACCGGGCGTCGGTCAACTACCTCATCACCGCGCGCGGCCTGGTGGACCTGGTGATCCCCCGCGGCGGCGCGGGCCTCATCTCGACGGTTGTCGCGAACGCCACCGTGCCGACGATCGAGACCGGTGTCGGCAACTGCCACGTCTACGTCGACGCGTCGGCCGACCTCGACGACGCCGAGCGGATCGTGCTGAACTCCAAGACCCGCCGCACCAGCGTGTGCAACGCGGCCGAGTCGCTGCTGGTGCACGCGGACATCGCGGACGTCTTCGTGCCGCGCATCGCCGAGGCGTTCCACGCCGCGGGTGTCACGGTGCACGCCGACCCCTTGTTCACCGACCTGTCGGGCACCGAGGTCGTGGCCGCGACGGCCGAGGACTGGGACACCGAGTACCTGTCGATGGACATCGCGGCGAAGGTCGTGGGCACGATCGACGAGGCCATCGCGCACATCAACGAGCACGGCTCGGGCCACACCGAGGCCATCGTGACCTCCGACGTGAAGGCCGCCCGCCGGTTCACCACGCGGGTGGACGCGGCGGCGGTGATGGTGAACGCCTCGACCGGCTTCACCGACGGCGCCGAGTTCGGCATGGGCGCCGAGATCGGCATCTCCACCCAGAAGCTGCACGCACGGGGCCCGATGGGCCTCGCCGAACTGACCTCGACCAAATGGGTGGTCTGGGGCGAGGGGCACGTCCGGCCGACATCGTGACGGCCGAACCCGCTCGCCGCCGTGGCTCGGCGGCGACTCGTACCGCGCTCCTGGACGCCGCGACGGAGCTGTTCGCCGAGCGCGGGTTCGCTCGAACGACCGTGCGCGACATCGCCGCGCACGCGGGCGTGAACCAGGCCCTGCTGTTCCGCTACTTCGGCAGCAAGGACGCGCTGTACGCGGCGGTCATGGCAGGCCAGGGGCGGGAACTGCTGGAGATGGAGCAGCCGGAGCGGCTGCTGGAGACCGTGCTGCGGCGGATGCTGGAGAAGGCGCCGCGGCCGGGTGACCACCTGCTGTTCACGGCGTTGCGCTCGGAGGGGATCGACAGCGCCGCCGCGGAGATCCGCAAGGCGCTGGGCGACGACTACATCCGCGCGCTCAGCACGTTGACCGACGCCGAGGACGGCGACCTGCGGGCCGAGCTGGTGCTCGCCTGGGTGATCGGCATCAGCATGGTGCGGTCCACCTCCGCGAAGGAGCCGCTCAAGAGCGCGGACACCGAGGAGATCATCCGACTGGTGCTGAGCGCCGCTCGCAAGCTGCTCGAACGCATGGAGGAACAGCACTCACCGAAGCGAGTCGTTGACGGTCTGTAGCGACTTCTCTAGGGTCGGCGTATGTAAGCGAGTGCTTACTTACGTTCGGGAGGAGTGTTGGTGACCGCGAGGTCTTATCCCTTCAGTGAGGCTGAACACCTGCGTATGGACCCGACCTACCTGCGGTTACAGGAGTCGGAGCCGGTTTCGCGGGTGCGGATGCCCTTCGGCGGTGAGGGCTGGTTGGCGACCGGCTACCAGGAGGTCAAGACCGTTCTCGCCGACCCGCGCTTCAGCCGGTCGGCCACGCTCGGCAAGGACGTGGCCCGGACGTCGCCGGTGATCGAGGAGAACCCGAGCATCCTCTCGCTCGACCCGCCCGACCACGGGCGGCTGCGCAAGCTGGTCGCGAAGGCGTTCACCGCGAGGCGGGTCGAACTGCTGCGCGACCGAGCCCAGGAGATCGTGGACTCCGCGCTCGACGCCGTCGAGGACCACGGCCCGCCCGCCGACCTGGTCTCGCTGCTGAACATGCCGCTGCCGATCACGATCATCTGCGACATGCTCGGCGTTCCGGAGGACGACCGGGTCGGGTTCCAGGGCTGGACCGACGTCCTCCTCGGCTACGGCGCGTTCACGGCCGAGGAGATCGCCGCCGCGTCGGACAACCTCATGGCCTACATCGCGGCCATGGTCGAGGACCGTCGCCGCACCCCGTCCGACGACATGCTCGGGCTGCTGGTGGGTGCTCGCGACGGCGAGGACCGGCTCAGCGAGGAAGAGTTGATCACGTTCGGCGTGACGCTCCTGGTCGCCGGGCACGAGACGACCGCGAACATGATCGGCAACATCGTCTACACGCTGTTCGAGAAGCCGGACCTGCTCAAGTCGTTGCGCGAGGAACCCGACCTCCTGCCCTCGGCTGTGGAGGAACTGGTCCGCTACATCCCGTTGGGGTCGGTGGTGGCCGTGCCGCGGGTGGCCGTGGAGGACGTGGAACTCGGCGGCGTCACGATCCGCGCGGGGGAGTCCGTGCTGGTCAGCATGATGGCGGCGAACCGTGACCCGTCGGTGTTCGTCGACGGCGGCGAGGTCGACTTCCACCGCGAGGCGAACCCGCACATCGCGTTCGGCCACGGCGTGCACCACTGCCTGGGCGCTCCGCTGGCGAGGATGGAGTTGCAGGTCGCGATCGGCACGCTGTTCCGCCGGTTCCCGGCGCTGGAGCTCGCCGTGCCCGTCGAGGACGTGGAGTTCAAGCGCGGCAGGCTGATCCGGGGGCCGCTGACGCTGCCGGTGAAGTGGTAGTCGTCCGTTGACGGAGTGTGAGCCCAAGTCTATCGTCGAGAAATGTAAGCAGTTGCTTACAAGGCGCTTTGGGAGGAGTGCGGGGGCATGACGACGAGTCAGGAACCGAGGAACTACCCGTTCGGCGAAGCCAACAGGTTGGAACTCGACCCCACTTACGAGGAGCTGCGCCGAACCGAGCCGGTGGCCAGGGTGCGACTGCCCTACGGCGGCGACGCGTGGCTGGTCACGAAGTACGACGACGTGAAGACCGTGTTCAGCGACCTGAGGTTCAGCCGGGCCGCGGTGCTCGGCCAGGACGTGCCCAGGGCCGTCCCGATGATCCAGGACCGGCAGACGATCCTGAGCATGGACCCGCCCGAGCACGGCAGGCTGCGCAAGCTGGTCGCCAAGGGCTTCACCATGCGGCGCGTCGAGCAGCTGCGCGAACGGGCCCAGGAGATCGTGGACGGGCTCCTCGACGAGATGGAGAAGTCGGGCGCGCCCGCGGACCTGGTCGAAGCGCTCGACATGCCGCTGCCGATCACGATCATCTGCGAGATGCTCGGCGTGCCCTACGACGACCGGAGCGACTTCCGGAAGTGGTCCGACCAGGCGCTCGCGGTCACCGCGTTCACGCCGGAGGAGATCACGGCGGGGTTCGAGAATCTCCAGTCCTACATCGCCGGGCTCGTGGCCGAACGCCGCAAGTCGCCGACCGACGACGTGCTCGGCACGCTCGTGACGGCTCGCGACGAAGGCGACCGGCTCTCCGAGGAGGAACTGGTCAACTTCGGCGTGACGTTGCTGGTCGCGGGCCACGAGACCACGGCGAACCAGCTCGGCAACTTCATGTTCACGCTGCTGTCCAACCCGGAGCGGTTGGCCGAGCTGCGCGCCGATCCCGACCTGGTGCCCGCGGCGGTGGAGGAACTGCTGCGCATCACGCCCCTCGGCGGCTCGGCGGGCTTCCCCCGCATCGCGATGGAGGACGTCGAGCTGAGCGGCGTGACGATCCGGGCGGGTGACGCCGTGTTCGTCGGACAGGGCGGCAACCGGGACCCGGAGGTGTTCCCGGAGCCGGACCGGATCGACTTCCACCGGGAGAACAACGCGCACGTCGCGTTCGGCCACGGGGTGCACCACTGCGTGGGTGCACCGCTGGCCAGGATGGAGCTCCAGGTCGCGATCAGCACCCTGCTGAGCCGGTACCCCGCGCTGGAACTCGCCGTGCCCGCGGCCGAGGTGCCGTTCAAGAAGGGCAGGCTCGTGCGCGGCCCGCGGGAACTCCTGGTGAGGTGGTAGGACCATGACCAAGTGGCAGGTCCAGGTCGACCGCGAGGCGTGCATCGGAACGGGCATGTGCGCCGCCAGCGCGGCGGCGTACTTCCGGCTGGAGAACGGCAAGTCCACGGCCGCCCAGGACTTCATCGAGCCCGACGACCTGGTGGTCGACGCCGCCGAGTCCTGCCCGATGGAAGCGATCCTGGTGCGCGACGGTGACGGTGCGGTGATCGCTCCGGAGGTCTGACCCCCGAAGCGGTGAAGAAGTTTGCCCGACCGGCGTCATGGGCCGGGAGGGGTGTCGTCCCACCGGTACGCGGCCCCGCTTTCGGGGTGGGCCGCGAAGACCGGAGGCGGCCTCCTCCCCCAGGGCCGCGGACGGGGAGTCCGAAGTGGGCGGGTGGCCGTTCTCGGGAGCGGACGGCCGCTCGCCCACCGGCACCGTAGGCTGACCAGCCATGTCGAACCGGCGCAGACTCGGGGTCATGGGTGGAACCTTCGACCCGGTGCACCACGGCCACCTCGTGGCGGCCAGCGAGGTGCAGGCGAGGTTCGACCTCGACGAGGTCGTCTTCGTCCCCACCGGCGAACCGTGGCAGAAGACGTCCCGCGTGGTCAGCCGCGCCGAGGACCGCTACCTGATGACGGTGATCGCGACCGCGTCGAACCCGCGGTTCTCCGTCAGCCGGGTCGACATCGACCGCGAAGGTCCCACGTACACGGTGGACACGCTCACCGACCTCAAGGCCGAGCACCCCGACTCGGACCTGTTCTTCATCACCGGCGCGGACGCGCTGGAGCAGATCGTGTCGTGGCGCCGCGCGTCCGACGTGTTCGACCTCGCACACTTCATCGGCGTCACTCGACCGGGTTACGAATTGAACGGTCAGCACCTGCCCAAGGGGGCTGTTTCCCTCGTGGAAGTGCCCGCCATGGCCATCTCGTCGACCGCCTGCCGGGCTCGCACGGCCTCCGGGCTGCCCGTCTGGTACCTCGTCCCGGACGGTGTCGTGCAGTACATCTCCAAGCGCTCGCTCTACTCGGTGCCGGACTAGGTCCGCTCGCCGGTACCCTCATTAACTCGTGCGGGCGTATCCGCGCGCATCGAAGTGATGTACGACCCGGATCCTCGGGTCGCTGGTGAGGAGAGATGTGGCAGCCACCGACGAGGCACGACGGTTGGCGCTGGTCGCCGCTAGCGCGGCGGACGAGAAGAAGGCGCACGATGTGATCGTGCTCGACGTGTCGGACCAGCTCGTGATCACGGACTGCTTCGTGATCGCCTCCGCTCCCAACGAGCGGCTGGTCGGCGCGATCGTGGACAACATCGAAGACAAGATGCGGGAAGCGGGCCGCAAGCCGGTGCGCCGTGAAGGCGCCCGCGAGGGCCGATGGGTGCTGTTGGACTTCGTCGACGTGGTGGTGCACGTGCAGCACGTCGAGGAGCGCAGCTTCTACGGCCTGGAGCGGCTCTGGAAGGACTGCCCGCAGATCGAGTTCGAGGGATCGGCGGACGCCCCCGCAGAGGACCAGACGGCGGAGGCGTGAGCACCAGATGACCTTGAACCGGCTCGTGCTGTGGCGGCACGGTGAGACGGACTACAACGCCACGGGACGCTGGCAGGGCCACCTCGACTCGGCGCTGACCGAGACGGGGTGGAACCAGGCCAGGTTCGCGGTGCCCGTGCTCACCAAGTTCGCACCCGAGCTGGTGGTCGCGTCGGATCTGCGGCGGGCGACGAACACGGCGACGGTGTTCACCGACGCCGTCGGCATCCCGCTGCGGATCGACGAACGCCTGCGCGAGACCAACCTGGGCAAGTGGCAGGGGCTGACCAACTCCGAGGTCGAGGCCGAGTGGCCGGGCATGATCGACCTCTGGCGGGCCGACCCCACGATCGCGCCACCGGACGGCGAGACCCGGATCGAGGTCGCGGACCGGGCCGCCGAGGTCGTGGAGGACGTGGACCGCGAGTTCGACGGGACCGTCATGCTCTGCGCGCACGGCGGCCTGATCTCGGCGTTGACCGGACGGCTGCTGAACCTGCCCATCGACTCGTGGGGGCAGCTCGGCGGCATCGGCAACTGCCACTGGACCGTGTTCACCCGACGGCCGGACGGCGACGGCCGTTGGCGGTTGTCGTCGTACAACGCCGGATCGACTCGTTGAGACTGCTGGTCCTCGCCGACTCGTTGGCGTTCCACGGCCCCGACGGCCCGCTGCCCGCGGACCACGCGGGCCTGTGGCCGAACATCGCCGCCAAGGCGCTGGACGGTCACGCGGAACTCGCGGCGGGCTTCGGGTGGACGGCCCGCGACGCGTGGTGGTCGCTGACCGGCGACCCGCGGGTCTGGTCGCTGCTGCCGCGCACGGACGTCATCGTGTTCGCGGTGGGTCACATGGACACGCTGCCATCGCCGTTGCCGACCTACCTGCGGCAAGGGCTGCGGTACCTGCGGCCCGACGGTCTGCGCAGGTGGGCCCGCAAGGGGTACAAGGCCGCCCAGCCCGCGTTGTCGCGGCTGCTGGGCGGCCAGCCGGTCGCGCTGCCGCCGCACCTGACCGTGCGCTACCTGGACGACTCGGTTCGAGCCGTGCACGCGCTGGAACCGGAGATTCAACCGATCGGGATGATCCCGTCCGTGCACCGCTCGGCCGCGTACGGCGGGGTGCACACCGGACGGCCCGCCGCCGAACGCGCCGTGCGCGCGTGGAGCGGTCGGACGGGCGTGCCGCTGCTGGACGTCGCCGCCGTCGTCGGCGATCACGTTCGGTCGGGGCGGGGTAACCCGGACGGCATGCACTGGGGCTGGGAAGGCCACGACCTGATGGGTTCCGCGATGGCGGATCTCATCAGGTCCGTGGCGGTGAGCCACTCGACCGAGTGAGAGCCGTAATGTCCGGTCCCGTGCCCACCACCGTTGTCACCGACTCCACGGCCTACCTGCCGGAGGGGTTCGCCGAACGCCACCACATCCGCGTGGTGCCGTTGCACGTGGCGGTGGACGGCCGCAGCCGCTTGGACGGGCTCGACTTCGGGCCGGCGGAACTCGCGACCGCACTCGGCGAGCACCGCCGGGTGACGACGTCCCGGCCGACACCCGGTGAACTGGCCGAGGTGTACCGGTCGGTGCTCGACGGCGGGGCGACGTCCGTCGTGTCCGTGCACCTGTCCCGCGAGCTGTCGGGGACCTGGGAGGCCGCGCGCCTGGCCGCCGAGGAGGTCGACCCCGCCCGGATCCGGGTGGTCGACTCCCGCGCGACCGGCATGGGGCTCGGGTTCGCCGTGCTGTCCGCGTGCGCCGCCTCGGAGGCGGGGGAGTCCGCGGAAGCCGTGGAAGCGGCGGCGGCAGGCGTGGCCAAGCGTTTGCGCGCGTACTTCTGCGTGGAGACCCTCGACCACCTCCGCCGCGGTGGCCGGATCACCGCGACCGCCGCGCTGGTCGGCACCGCGCTGGCCGTGAAGCCCGTGCTGCACGTGGAGGACGGTCGGATCGTGCCGCTGGAGAAGGTGCGCACGATGAGCCGCGCCATCAGCAGGCTGGTCGACCTGGCCGTGCTGGCGGCGGGCCACGGTCCCGTCGGACTGGCCGTGCACCACCTCGCCGCTCCCGAACGCGCGGCCGAGCTGGCGACCAGGTTGGACGAACGCGTCCCCGGTTCGTCGGGCTGCCTGATCTCCGAGGTGGGAGCCGTGATCGGGGCGCACACCGGACCC
>DATMCA010000719.1:0-3212 GCA_035559015.1 Umezawaea sp.
CCCCCTGCACCGGCGCCAGGTCGAGCACCACCACCCCGGCCCCCGTCAGCACCGCGAGCGGATCGATCACGACCACACCCCCGACCCGCCGCAGCGACCCGCTCACCATCACCGGCCCGGACTCCAACGCCCCCGCCAACGCGTCCAGCGCACCGGGACTCACCCCCCGATGAGTGGCCGAGATCCTCGCCGTGGCACCGAACTCGTCCACGACCACCGCGTCCAACCGCTGCGCACCGGGGGAGTACCCGACCGACCGCACCTCGGCGATCGCCACGACCCGCACCAGCTCGGCCTCCACCCGTGCCCGCACCAACCGCGGCGGCAGCCGTTCCAGCGCGGCGGCCTCCGCGGCGAACGACCGGACCAGCACCGGCTCGGGCAACCCCTCCCACGCCCGCCCGACCGGCGTGATCGACGTCTTGGACACCCGCCCCGCCGACACCTTCAGCACCCGGCTCGCGCTGCGCGACGCCGACTCCGACACGATGTTCGACGCCGCCAGCGCGCCCAGCGTGGTGCCCGCGACCCGCCGCGGCACGAGGTCGTGCCCCGTCGGCGACTCGCCCTCGCCGATCGCCCACCGCTGCCGCAGCACCAACGTGGTCGGCCCGCTCGCGAAGAACACCTCCGCCGTCCGGTCCTCGACCGTGCCGCGCACCCGACACCCCAGCGCCGTCACCCGCACCCGGTGCAACGGCGTCTCGGCGGGCACGTCCGTGCCCAGCACCTGCGACCGCGCACCGGTCGCCCGGTGCCGCGCGTGCAGCTCCGCGACCAGCTCGGCGAACCTCTCCGGCCGGTAGTGCGCCGACCGCTCCCGGTACGCCTCCAACTGCCCCACCAGGTCGTCCACCGCCGCCGCGGGCCAGTGCAGACCACGATCGCCCAACTCGACCCGCGCCCGCCTCAAACCGGCGTCCAGCACCGGATCCGCGTGCGCCGCGCCGTCGAGCAGCACCCGGTCGGCCAACTCCAGCACGCCCGCCAGCCCGGCCCGATCCGGCCCGGCGCTCCCGCCGACGTCGAACCGCACCACGTCCTCGACCAGCCCGCGCTCGTCGGCCTCGCGGAACGCCCACACCGCGTGCGCCACGAACTCGTCCCGCCGCGCGGCCGTCGCGTCCGCGTGCACGTACCCGAGCTCACCCGGCACGAGGAACCGCACCGTGCACGACGGCAGCTCGGCGCTCGCTGCCGGATCCGCCGCCGTCGGCCGCCGCAGTCGCACCGGGTACCCGGCTGCGTGCGACCGCCGTGCCGCCGCGAGCCCGCGAGCACCCAGCAACGCGGCCAGGGCGTCGTCGTCGATGGCGCCGGGCGACCAGGCCGTGAACACGGGTGTGGACTCACCCGCACCCTGGCGCTGGTAGGCGAGCACCACCGCGATCCGATGCCGGCATACCCCCTGCGCGCCGCACGAGCACGCCGCCGCCGCGAGGGCGACCCCGGCGGGCAGTTCGACCTCCACCCCGTCGGGGAACCGGCCGCGCACCGTCGCGCCCTCGACCTCGACCGTCGGCCCCGTGCCCGCGTCGAGGTCCTTCGTCGCGCGCTTCACCAGACCCCGGTTGGCCAGCGCCGCCAGCGCGTCCGGTGTCAACGCGAGCAGGTCGTCCCGCATCAGCCGATCCTTTCCGCGACGAACTCGGCCAACCGACCCGGCGTCATCGCCCCCACGTGCGCGCCCACGTTCGCCAACCGCTGCGCGAGGTCCTTGTCGTAGTCGGGGTTCGCGTCCTCGTCCAGCGCCGCGAGCCCCAGCACCTCCGACCCCTGCTCGACGAGCTTGCGCACGGTCCGCACCAGCCGACCGGCGTCGCCGCCCTCGTAGAAGTCGGTGATCACCACGACGATCGCCCGGCGCGGGTTCTCGACCAGGCCCTCGGCGTAGGCCACCGCCTTCGCGATGTCCGTCCCGCCGCCGAGCTGCACCTTCATCAGCAGCTCCACCGGGTCCACCACGTCGGAGGTCAGGTCCACCACCGACGTGTCGAACGCGATCAGGTGCGTCTTGAGACCGGGCAGACCCCACAGGCACGAGGCCGACACGGCCGAGTGGATCACCGACCCCGCCATCGACCCCGACTGGTCCACGACCAGGATCAGCTGCCACTGCTCCAGGTGCCGTCTCGTGCGCGAGGAGAACATCGGCTTCTCGATGTACACCCGCTGCTCGACCGGGTCGTAGTGCGACAGGTTCGACCGGATCGTGCGGCGGAAGTCGAAGTTGCGGGCCTGCTTGAAGTTGCTCGGCCGCCGCGACCGCGTGCCGCTGAGCGCCTGCCGCACCTCCTTGGCCAGCTTGCGCGTCAACTCCGCCACCACGGCGTCCACGATCCGCCGCGCCATCGCCAGCACCTCGGGGTTCATCAGGTGCTTGGTGCGCAGCACCGCCCGCAGCAGCGCCGCGTTCGGCTCGACCCGCGCCAGCACCTCGGGATCGGTGACGATCTCGGTGATGTCGTAGCGCTCGACGGCGTCGCGCTCCAACCGCTCGATGGTCTCCTTGGGGAACAGCCGGTGCACGTCGTCCAGCCAGTCCACAGTGGTCAGCGCCGACTCGCCCGACCCGCCGCGCCGCACGCCGCGGTTCTCCCGGTCGGCCTCCCGGCCGTAGAGCCACTCCAGCGCCGCGTCCCGGCCCGCTCCGGAGCCCTCCAGCCCACCGCAGTGCGGCTCGGCGGGCTCCCCGAGGATCAGCCGCCACCGCTCCAACCTCGTCACGCCAACCCCTCCCGCGCGAGCACCGCGTCGACCTTGGCCTCCAACGCCATCCCCGCCGCGACCACCGCCGGGTCGACGTCGACCCGCAGCAGCGGCCCGACCGACCCGCGCTCACCCCTCGCGGTCATCACCCGCTTCGCGATCGTCTCCCGCTCCGACGGCGGGAAGTACGCAAACGCTTGCCGCAACGCGGGGAGCGCGATCAGGAAGTCCTCTTCGGACAGAGCGTGCACGAGTTCGTCCAACAGCTCGACCACGGCGTCCGCGGACAGCACCTCCTCGCGGGCCACCGCGAACAGGCCCGCCAACCAGTCACCGATCGTCCTCGGCCCGGACATGCCCCGCACGGCCCGCTCCACGTCGCCGCCGTCGCCCAGCGACCAGCAGAACCCGAACGCGGCCCCGCGCAGGTCCGGCGGCCCGTGCGGGTCGGCACCGACCCTGCGCAGCACCGCCACCGCCTCGTCCCGCCCGGTGTCCAACAC
>DATMCA010000720.1:0-2057 GCA_035559015.1 Umezawaea sp.
CGTCACCGCGGCGGCGCTGGTCCGGGTCGCGCTCGACGAGGATCTCGCCGAGCAGGTCCGTCAGAAGAGCTGAGCGATCAGGTGATCGCCACCGCCACCACGAGACCCAGCGCCACGTGCGCCGCCGCCACGACCCACGCCTCGGGCTCCAGCACCTCCGACCGCAGCACCGCGCCGATCCGGATGCCCGTCACCCACTCCAGCAGCCGCACGCCGCCCACCTGGGCCGCGATGCCCACCAGCCCGAAGATCAGTGCGCCGAGCAGGCCCTCGACGAGCGTGCCCGTCGAGCTCCAGATGGCCGTCACCACGATGAACGCCATGCTGACCATGCCCGCGGACGTGACCAGCACGGAGTTCGGCAGGCCCTCGCGGACCATGCGGTTGAGCTTGCCCGGGGTCGTGATGTCGATGGCCCAGAAGCCGAGCAGCATCAGCAGCACGCCGAGCACGGCGTAGAGCAGGATCGCGCCGATGCCGCGGCCGATCAGGGGGAAGAACCCGGGGCCGATGGCCGCGAGCATCATGGGAGTGCCTCCAGGGAGCGGGTGACTCATTCGGGGTGGATGCGGTGCGGCACGAACGCGGCGCCGTCGTCGGTCACCAGCCCGACGGTCTCGCGGATGCCCAGGCCCGCGGCCTCGTCGCCGACGATCCACGCCCCCAGCGCGGGGCGGAAACCGTCGAACTCGGGCAGCGGGTCGAACAGCTGGTAGACGTATCCCTCCTCGCCGTAGACGCCGCCGGTCGCGACCTCGCTGCCGGGGGCGACGATCGTGATGTTGGCGCCCTCCCGGCCGAGGCGGGGCTTGCGGACGTACTCGGTGAGCAGGCCGGGCTGGTCCAGGTAGGCGGGCAGCAGGTTGGGGTGGCCGGGGTAGAGCTCCCACAGCACCGCCAGCAGCGCCTTGTTGCTCAGCAGCGACTTCCACAGCGGCTCGAGCCACAGGGTCTCGGGGAGGCTGCGGAGGACGTGCTTGCCGAAGTCGTCGCTGAGCACCCACTCCCAGGGGTAGAGCTTGAAGACCCCGTTCATCGGGGCCTCCTCGAGGTCGACGAAGCGGTCGAGCGCCGAGTCCCAGCCGATGTCCTCGATCGCCAACCCGATGGTGTCGATCCCGGCCTCGGCCGCGGTCTCCTGCAGGTAGCCGACCGTGACGTGGTCCTCGCCCGTCGCGTCGCCCGACGACCAGGTGAAGTGCATCTCGCCGGACGGCAGCCCCGCAGCGATCGCGCCCCAGCGCTCGACGAGCTTCTCGTGCAGGGAGTTCCACTGGTCGTCGTCGGGGTGGAGGTCCTTGAGCCAGTACCACTGCAGGATCGACGCCTCGAGCAGCGTGGTCGGGGTGTCCGCGTTGTACTCCAGCATCTTGCACGGCCCGCGGCCGTCGTAGCGCAGGTCGAAGCGGCCGTAGATGTGCGGGTCGTGCCGCTTCCACGACGCGGCGACGGCCTCCCAGCTCCACTCGGGCAGCGCGAAGTCGCGGAACCGCTCGGTCGTCACGACGTGGTCGACCGCCTCCAGGCACATCGAGTGCAGCAGCTCGACGTCCGCCTCGAGGGCGAGGATCTCGTCCATCGCGAATACGTAGTGCACCGACTCGTCCCAGTACGGCCGGTCGGCGCCCCCCTGGCCGCGGCCGGGCGCGTCGTAGACCAGGCCCTGCTCGGTGACCGTCTTGTGCCAGCCCGCGCGCGGGGCTCCCGTACGGCGCTCCATCCGCTCAGCTGCCGCCGCTCTTGCCGCCGCCGGAGCTCGACCCGACCGAGCCGCCCGACTTGCTGCCGCCCGAGCTGCTGCCGCCCACGCTGCTGCCGCTGGTGCTCTTGGAGACCCCCAGGCCGCCGCGGGTGACCGTCGAGCTGCCCGACGACGTGCGCACGGGCGTGCCGTCCCTCGGCACCGTGGTCGTGCCGCCGCTCACCGTCTGACCGATCGTGCCGGTGCCGCCGTAGTTGTAGTGGTACTGCCGGTAGCCGCCGCCCAGCGGCAGGAAGAAGATCCCGTTGCTGTAGTGGCCGCCGTGGCTGGTCACGTAGTTCTCGTCACAGACGTT
>DATMCA010000721.1:0-2002 GCA_035559015.1 Umezawaea sp.
GCACGACGAGCACGACGAGCACGACGAGCACGACGAGCACGACGAGCGGGCTGCGGGGCCGAGGGTCTACGGCGATGCTGCTTACGGCACCGGTGAGTTCCATGAGCGGCTCGGCGAGGCGGGGATTGAGTCCCGGTGCAAGACCCAGGCGCCGACCGCGGCGGGCGGGATGTTCAGCAAGGACCGCTTCGGCATCGATCTCGGCGCGCAGTCCGTGACCTGCCCGACCGGGATGAGCACCCCGATCCGCGCGGCCCGCAGCGGCGACGGTAGCGGTATCGCCTACTTCGGGCAGGCCTGCGCTGGATGTCTGCTGCGCGCGCAGTGCAGCACCGCCAAGGCCGGGCGCACGATCAGCATCAGCGCCCACGAACAGACCCTCGCGGACGCCCGAGCCCGCCAAGCCGATCCCGCCTGGCTCGCCGACTACCGGGCCACCCGCCCGAAGGTCGAACGCAAACTCGGGCACCTGATGCGCCGCAAACACGGCGGACGACGAGCCCGGGTCCGCGGCACCGACCGTGTCGACGCCGACTTCCGATTCTTGGCCAGCGCGGTCAACCTCGCTCGCCTGGCCACGCTTCGGGTCGGCGCAACCGCTACCGGATGGGCGGTAGCGATCTGAGCAGCATCGACGCCGGATAGCCCTCGGCCATAACGCGACGACCCATTGCACGAGCAGGCGAGGAACCGTTCAACTGAACGCGCCCCAGGCCACCGTCCCTCGCACGACAGATCGACAGCACGACGCTGGACGGGCCAGTCATCCAAGCCCGTTCGACACCAGCCACCTAGTGTCCTGCGCCGTAAGTTCGCCGGATAAGTAGACTCGGGCGTATGGCGAAGACCGGGCGTCCGAAGGCCGAGCTGGTGCTGTCCGACGATGAGCGGGGCCAGCTGGAGCGGTGGGCGCGGCGGGCGAAGTCGTCGCAGGCGCTGGCGTTGCGGTGCCGGATCGTGCTGGCGTGCGCGGACGGGCTGGACAACAAGCAGGTTGCCGACAAGCTCGGGTGCCACCAGGTGACGGTCGGCAAGTGGCGGTCGCGGTTCGTCGCGGCCCGGTTGGCGGGTTTGCACGACGAGGACCGTGCGGGGCGCCCGACGTCGATCGGCGTCGAGCAGGTCGAGGACGTCGTGATCGCGACGCTGGAGACCACGCCGGCGAACGCGACGCACTGGACCAGGTCGAAGATGGCTGAACGCACGGGGTTGTCGAAGTCGACCATCGGGCGGATCTGGAAGGCGTTCAACCTCAAGCCGCACCGCACCGATGGGTTCAAGCTGTCCAACGACCCGCTGTTCGTGGAGAAGGTCGTCGACGTGGTCGGCCTGTATCTGAATCCGCCGGAGAACGCAGTGGTGTATTCCGTGGATGAGAAGTCGCAGGTCCAGGCCCTGGCTCGGTCCCAGCCGGCGTTCCCGATGATGCCGGGCATGCCCGAGAAACGCACCCACGACTATGTGCGGCACGGCACCACGACTCTGTTCGCCGCGATGGACGTGGCCGACGGGACTGTGATCGGCAAGACCTACCGCTCCCACCGCGCGAGCGAGTTCAAGAAGTTCCTCGCGCTGATCGACGCCCAGGTCCCGGCCGACGTGGACGTGCACGTGATCTGTGACAACTACGCCACGCACAAACACCCCACCGTCCAGACGTGGCTGGCCCGCCACCCGCGGTTCACGATGCACTTCACCCCGACCTACAGCTCGTGGCTCAATCAGGTCGAGCGCCTGTTCGCCCATGTGACCGACGATCTGCTGCGCCGTAGCGACCACCGCTCCGTGCAGGCGCTGGAGGCCGACCTGCGAGCCTGGGTCAAGGCCTGGAACGAGAACCCGAAACCGTTCGTCTGGACGAAGACCGCCGACGAGATCCTCGAATCCCTCGGCCGACTTATCCAACGAATCTCAGGCGCAGGACACTAGGTAGTCGGCGACCGAGCGGTCATCACGGAGAATTGGGTGAGGAACGCGTCGTGGTCACCGGACTCGGCCAGGC
>DATMCA010000722.1:0-2426 GCA_035559015.1 Umezawaea sp.
TGCATCCCGCCCTCCGGGTCGCACACGGACATCGGCTGGAACGTGTCGCCGTGGTAGCCGCCGCGCCAGGTGAGCAGCCGCCGCTTGGCCGGTTTCCCCCGCGAACGCCAGTACTGGACGCACATCTTCACGGCGACCTCGACGGAGACCGACCCCGAGTCGCAGAGGAACACGTGCCGGAGCGGCTCGGGGGTGATCTCGACGAGCTTGGCCGCGAGGCGCACGGCGGGCTCGTGCGTGAGCCCGCCGAACATCACGTGGCTCATCCGGTCGAGCTGCCCGCGCACCGCCTCGTCCAGCACGGGGTGCCGGTAGCCGTGGATGGCCGCCCACCAGGACGACATGCCGTCCACCAGTTCCCGGCCGTCGTCCAACCGCAGCCGGACACCCTCGGCGGACTCGACGACGAGCGGCGCGCGGGTGCCCGGCATCGGACCGTACGGGTGCCAGACGTGCGCCTGGTCCAGTCTCAGCAGCTCATCGTGGTCCACGGGCCGAAAGGCTAATCGGGAACCGCTCCAGCCCGTGCAGCAGAGTGCTGTCCTTCCACCGCAGCGCTTTCCCCGGCTCGCCCGCCAGCTCCAGGTCGAACCGGTCCAGCAGCGACCCGACGGCGATCGCGCCCTCCAGCCGGGCCAGCGGAGCGCCGAGGCAGAAGTGGATGCCGTGCCCGAACGCCACGTGCCCGCCGGTCGTGCGGGTGATGTCCATCTTCGCCGGCTCGGGGAACTTCTCCGGGTCGCGGTTGGCGCTGAGCAGCGACACCAGCACGAGCTCGTCGGCCGGAATCGTCACGCCACCCAGCTCGGCCTCGTCGGCGGTGTAGCGGAACGTCGCCATGTTGATCGGCCCGTCCAGCCGCAGGAACTCCTCGACCGCGTTGGACAGCAGCGACCGGTCGGCGCGCAGCAGCGCGAGCTGGTCCGGGTTGCGCAGCAGCCCCAGCACGCCGTTGCCGATCAGGTTGACCGTGGTCTCGTGGCCCGCGACCAGCAGCAGGAAGGCCATCGAGATCAGCTCGGCCTCGTTGAGCCGGTCGTCGTCCTCGCTGGCGTGGACCAGCGCGGAGAAGATGTCGTCGCCGGGGTTCTCCCGCTTGGCCTTGATCAGCCCCGACAGGAACGCGTACATCGCGGCCGCGGCCTGGTTGATCTGCTCCTGCGTCGAGTCGGTGAGCAGCGTCCCCGACCAGACCCGGAAGTCGTCGCGCTGGTCCAGCGGCACGTCCAGCAGCTCGCAGATCACCGTGATCGGCAGCGGGAACGCCAGCGCGTCCAGCAGGTCTACCTGGGACTTGCCCTCCATGTCGTCCAGCAGCCGGTCGGTGATCTCCTGGATCCGCGGCCGCAGGGCCTCCATCCGGCGCGCGGTGAACGCCTTGTTCACCAGCTTGCGCACCCGCGTGTGGTCCGGCGGGTCCATGTTCAGCATGTGCGAGGCGAACGACTGGTCGAACTCGCGCCGCGGCACCCCCGGCTGGAGGTGCTTGGCGAACAGGTCGCCGGCGGCGGCGAAGTTCTTGCTGAACCGGGGGTCGGACAGCGCGATCCGCGCCTCCTCGTGCCGCGTCACCACCCAGACCTTCAGTCCGCGGGGCAGGACCAGCTCGGCCACCGGCCCCACCTCGCGCAGCCGCTCGTGCACGGCGTGCGGATCTTGCAGGTACTCGCCCCCGAGCTTCCGGAACCCTGCCTCCGTCGTCTGCATGACACCCCTCCCATGGTGAGTTAACTGTGTTAACTGAACGTCCGGGCACCCATCCGTGTCCCATGATCTTCGGCTTGTCACTCGAATGGACCAGCTACACCCGACAAACCCGGCGAAGCACCGCCGACGGCGTCTCAAAACTCCAGCACCTCGCGTTCCGCCGCCGCCCGCTCCTCCGGCCGCCACGACTCGTCCGGCACGACCACGTCGAACTCCTCGCCGCCGAAGAGCCCGAACTGCCCGCTCTCCTCGGCCAGCCGGGCAGCCACCACCGCGTCGACGGCCCGCCCGTGCACCAGGTGCAGCCCCTTGCGCGGATGGCCGAGCGAGTCGAACGCCCCGGCCTTCACCAGCGCCTCGACCACCTTCCGGTCGCACGCGACGAGGTCCACCCTCCGCAGGAAGTCGAAGAAGTCCACGAACCTCCCCCGCTCCTCCCGAGCCCGCAGGATCGCGTCGACCACCTCGTCCACGACGAACCGCACCGCCCCCAACCCGTACCGGACGTCCGTCCCGACCGCCGTGAAGTCCCGCCCGGACCAGTTCACGTCCGGCGGCAACACCTCGGCGCCCGCGACCGACCCCGGATCCGCCGTCAACACGGCGGCCAGGTGCTCCGCCGGGTACCGCTCGGCCAGGAAACGCCCCCAGGACTCACGGGGAACCCCGCCGAGATCCGCCGCGGACTTCCCGTTGAGCACCACGTTCCGCAGCACGTC
>DATMCA010000723.1:0-3221 GCA_035559015.1 Umezawaea sp.
CGCCGTCGTGTTGCTGTTCACGTTGGCGTACCTGGAGTCGATCTTGCGGTCGTTGCGTCGGCGGCAGGCTGGGGCCGGGGCGGTGGTGATCGCTGCGCCGCTCGGGTTTGGGTTGGGGGTGGCGGTGTGGATGCTTCCTACTGTTCTGCTGCGGAATGAGCCTGCGTTGTTGCCTACTCTGGTATGTGGGGTGCTTGGGGCTGTTGCTGCGGTATGTGTGGCTGTGGCTACGCGGCGGGCGGCGGTTGTTTAGGACGGTGTCGGTCGCCAATGTTGTAGGTGTGGCCGATTTGACTTGGGGCCCCTGGATTCGACCCTTGGTCGGGCAAAAAAGGCAGATGGAAAGCTTGCCGCCCGACTAATTTTAAGGGTCGAATCCCCCAAGTAAAATCGGCCACGCTGCGCGTCGGCCGAGGTTGCGTGGGTGGGTAGGCGGCTTTTAGGGCGGTGGGGAAATGGCTCGGCGACCGGGAGGTGTGTTGTTGTCCGGTCGCCGAGCCATTTTTTGCCGCCAACCAGGACGGCGGCCTGGTTGTGGACGAGTGTTTATCTCAGGGTTGGTAGGGTCATTTTTACGGTGAAGCCGCCGTCTTTTGTGGGGCCTGCTTCGAAGGTGCCGTTCAGTAGGTCTGCGCGTTCGCGTAGGCCCATCAGGCCGTGGCCGCCGCTGGGTAGGGCTGTTGATGTTCGTTGGCCTGGTGGGGGGCCGTTGTGGATTTCTACGCGTAGTTCGTCGTCGTCGAGGTCTACCCGCACTGTCACCATGGAGCCGTTCGCGTGTTTGCGGATGTTGGTGAGGGCTTCCTGCACGGTTCGGTAGGCGGCGCCGGAGGTGGAGGCTGGGACTTCTGCCTGGCCGATCACCGTCAGTGTCACGGGCATGCCGGAGCCCGCGATCAGTTGTGGCAGTTCTTCCACGCCTGGCTGGGGGGAGTCGTCGCCGGTGGTGGTGCGCAGGACGCTGACCAGTTGGCGCAGTTCGTCCAGGGTTCTGGTGCTGAGCATGCGGATGGTGCCTGCCACCTGTTTCGCGTTCTGGTCGACGGATGCCACGCGCAGTGCGCCTGCCTGCATGGCGATGAGGCTGACCTGGTGGGACACGACGTCGTGCATTTCCCTGGCGAGTCTTGCGCGCTCGTCCGCGCGGATGGCGTGGGCGTGCAGCAGGCGTTCGCGTTCGCGGCTGACGGCGAGTTCGGCGATGCGGGTGGACAGTTCCTCGCGTGCGTGGGCCAGCAGTGCGATGGCCAGCGGGAGGCCGGCGACCAGGAAGCCGTAGATGGCGTTGTGGACGTGTTGTTGCCACTCGGCGGCCAGGAACTTGTCCGGGGGCCACCAGAAGAAGCGGGACGCCCAGACCAGGGCGGCGCCGACGACGGTTTGCCAGCCGAGCGGGTTGCGGCGGGCGACGGTGCCCAGCGCGATCATCGCCGCCAGTTCCGACCAGCCGACGAAGAAGCCCGGCACGGTCAGCAGGAGCGTGACGAACGGGAACTTGCGGCGCAGCACGAGCGCCGCCGCCGCGACCCCCGACAGCACCAGGGAGTACAGCTCCGCGTCGCGGTTCCAGCTGTACCCGAGCCAGACGTCCGCCGCGCCGACCAGCACCGCGGCGATGTCCAGCAGCAGTTGCCTGCGCTTGGTGAGCCACGCCCACCGCCCGCTAACCGGTTGCTCGACGGGTGCCGCGGCGAGCGCGGGCACGTCGGCGCCGGGCCGTTTCCGCACCGCGTTGCCGACCAGGACCCGACCTCCAGAGTCACCCACTTGCCGATCCTCACCGTACTGCGCCGGTGTCACGGTTGGCATGGCCGCCCCTTCGCCCCGGCGCACCTGACGTGCCCCGTTACTGATGGAGACGAGTCGACCACAGGAATGGGACGTTCGAGCGGCCAGAACATGACACAAATGTGCGTACGCACACGTCAAGCGCACAAACAGCGCACACAGGACTCCACGAACACCCGCACGGCGTCCCGCCGATCGGCGGCACGCCACACCACCGCCAACTCGCTCGGCGGCAACCCCACCACGGGCCGGTAGGTCACGTCCTCCCGCTGCGCCACGTTCCCCTCGGCGAGCAGGGCGACGCCCAGACCGGACGCGACGGCCTCGAACGTCTCGTCCGCCGTCGCCGCCTCGGCCACGACCCGCGCGGGGCGCCGACGGTGCGCCTCGGCCAACCAGAACTCCCGCAGCTCACCGGCGGCCACCGGCAACGCGATGAACGGCTCGTCGGCCAGCTCGTCGAACGGCACCTCGGGCAGTGCCGTCAGCCGGTGCTCCACCGGCAACGCCACCCACCGCTCCTCGGAGCTGACCACCCGCCAGGCCAGCCCGCCTCGTTCCGGCACCGGCAGCCACGCGATGGCCACGTCGACCTCGTCACCACCGAGGCCCACGGTCGGATCACTCCACGCCACCTGGCGGAAGTGCAGCCGCCAGTCCGGCAGCACCTCCCCCATCCGCGAGGTCACCGAGGGAATCAGCCCACGCCCGATCCTCGTCTGGAACCCGACGGTCAAGGTCGTCCCGGCCACCTCCACGACCACCCTCCGAGCCTCGTCCCACTCGGCGATGATCGCCCTGGCGCGGGGTAGCAGGGCCTCGCCCGCGGCGGTGAGGCGAACGGCCCTGCGGTCGCGGTCGAACAGGCTCGCCCGCAGGGACTTCTCCAACTGGCGGATCTGCTTGCTCAGTGCGGGCTGGGACACGAACAGCCGCTCGCTCGCCGCCCTGGTGAAGCTCAGCTCCTCCGCGAGGGCGACGAAGTAGCGCAGGTCGAGGATCCTGGCGTCCACAACCCGAGGTTATAACAACCGATCTTGGACGTCCGGTCGCCCGCGGACGACGATCGGGACATGGAACTCGGTGTGTTCGGACTCAACGCCAAAGCCGCTGCGCCCCCTCGGGAAACCGCTCGGCTGGCCCGTCTCGCGGTGGACCTCGGCTACACGTCGTGGTGGGTCGGTGAACACGTCGTCCTGCCGTCCCCGCGCACCCCGACCACGCCGATGGATCCACTGGACGCGATCCTGGACCCGTTGGTGCACCTGGCTTTCGTCGCCGCGGTGACCGACCGCCTCGACCTGGGGACGGGCATCGTGATCCTGCCCCAGCGCAATCCCGTGGTGCTCGCCAAGCAGGCCGCCAGCCTCGACGTCCTGAGCGGCGGACGCCTCCACCTCGGCGTCGGGGCCGGGTACCTGGAACCGGAGATG
>DATMCA010000724.1:0-2874 GCA_035559015.1 Umezawaea sp.
ATGCTCGTCTCCGTGGTCGGGCGGGCGGGGGATTTCTGGCTCCCGCTGCCCCGGAGGTCCGCGCCGTGGCGGTCTACGCAGGAACAGGCTCCTGGCGAACGTTCATCCGGCCATGGTTCCCAACGGTCCCCGATACGTCAACCGATCCGACCCGCACCCCCGGCCGCCGGTCAGGAGGTGGAACCCGTCGTGCCCGGCTCGGGGGAGGGGCGGCCGTAGCGGGTCATGGCGCGGTAGAGGGACTTCGTGGTGGGTGGGGGCGGCAGCGGCGGGAGGGGGGCGCCGGGGGCGGCGAAGGCGCGGAGCATCTGGCCGGTGAGGCGGCGCCAGGTGTCGGGGGCGGCGTCGCCCGCGGCGGCGATGACGCCCGCGTTGGCCATGAGCAGGACGATGACGTCGTCGGCCACGAAGTCGTCCCGCAGGTGCCCGGTGGCCTTGGCCCGCCTGATCAGCTCCTGGAAGTCCCGGTACGACTCGGCGCGCCTGGCCTCGAGGTTCCTGGCGGTCGGGAAGGCCTGGGTCAGGACGGCGGCGAAGCCCCGGTCGGCGGCCTGCATGGCGCAGATGCGCTCGATGTGGCGGGTGAAGCCGCGCCACGGGTCGGGGTCGGCGAGGGCTTCCGCGGCGGACCCCGCGTAATCGCCCATGCGGTCGACGAACACCGCGTTGATCAGGTCCTCGCGGGTGTCGAAGCGGCGGGAGAGCGTGGCCTTCCCGACGCACGCCTCGCGAGCCACCGAGGCCATGGAGACCTCCAGGCCCTCGGTGCCGAAGAGGCGGCGGGCGGCGTCCAGGATCCGCTCGCGGTTGCGCTCGGCGTCCGCGCGCAGAGCGCTGTCGGGCTGCTGACCTGGGGCGTCCGCGGGCTTCTCGGGCTTGGGCATGTCGGCATTCTACTAAGTGGAACGACCTTCCCGCTTCTCGTGCTACGGTGGAGGCGGAAGCGGGAAGGCCGTTCCACTTACTGTTCACCTCATCCTGGGAGGAACTCGGCATGACCTCGACGACCGAAGCTCCGTGGGCGATCGACCAGGCCCTGATCAACCCCCGCGCGGTGCGCCTGGTCGAGGCGTTCAAGGACGCGCTCGCCCGAATGCGGGACGAACACGGCTTCACCTTCGATGAACTGAGGGTGGCGACCTCGTTGCTGGAGCACATGCACGGCACCAGCGGCCTGCCTCTCGCCATGCTCGCCGTACCCCTGTTCAGCGAGGTGTTCCAAGGAGGTGGCAACGGCTACACGATCTCCGAGGAGCTGGACAGCCCGACCTACGTCCCCGGTTCACCGATGATCGAGAACCCCGGCGTGCTGCCGATGCGCCCCGACGAGCCGGGCACCCCGATGATCGCGTCCGGCCGTGTCCTGGACGGCCACGGCCGCCCGTTGGCCGGAGCGGAGATGGTGATCTACCACGCCTCCAACGACGGCGGCTACTCCGGCTTCCTGGACGACGGCCAGCCCGAGCACAACCTGCGCGGCCGCCAGATCACCGACGCCGAAGGCCGGTACTCCTTCACCTCCATCACCCCGGTGCCCTACTCCGACGCGCAGGTGATGAGGACCGAAGTGGTCGAGGCGGTCGCGGCGCTGGGCCGCAGCCTCTACCGGCCCGCCCACGTCCACTACGAGATCCACCACCCCGACCTGGTCAAGTCCTACCGCGGCGAGATCTACTTCGCGGGCGATCCCGTCATCCCGCTCGACATCGCGGGTCCCGGCATCGCCGGGCCGTCGGTGCAGGCCGAGGTGGTCCGGCACGAGGACCCGGAGGACATCGCCGCCCACGGCTTCGAGGTCCCCTTCACCACGGTGGTCTTCGACTTCGTGCTCAAGACCCGCACCAGCCCGGAGACCGCCGTCCCCGCGTAGGTGTTGTCCTGTAGCACTGCCCGAACGGCCCGGAAGACCGCGATTCCCCACCGTTCGTCCGGCGGTTTCCCTGTTCCGGCCGGTATTTCCGCCCGCGGTGGTCCAGCTCCGCGCGGAGCTGGACCACCGGGTAAAGAACGCGGGGTTTTTCCGACCCGCGCCACCACGGCCGAACGCACTCCGGTCGACCTCGAGTCGCGTTTGCCGCACCGGTGGACCGGTGACATCGCTCGGGCCCGTGGCCGGGATCTCCGAGGTGTGACCACTACCGGCGGTAGTGGGTCGGGAAACGGTGTTGGTCACAATCCGCGACCGGGGCGGTGGGCAGGTGGGCGCCTTTCACGAGGTGCTCTGCTTCGGCCGTTTGAGCATGACCTCGATGCGAATCCAGTACATGGCCAGTGTCGCCAGTTCGCCGATCGAGAGGCCCAGCCAGATACCCACGACGGTCGACTCCACGTTGTTGGCCAACAGGTAGGCGGACGGAAGACCTATCACCCATTCACCGAGCAGCACGCAGGTGAGGCCACCGGCTCCGTCGCGCAGTCCGCTCTGTGCTCCCACGAATGGGGATTGGACGCAGATGATGAACAGCCAGATGGTCACCGGCCACGTCAACTGCCAGATCGGCCCGAGGTTTATCGACACCTCGGCACCGACCAGCAGACTGACGAGATCGCTGCCGAAGACCGCCAAGCCGACGCACAGCGAAAGTCCGTACAGGGCTGCGCACAACATCCCGCCGACGATCGCGATCCTGGTTTTTCCGCGCGCGCCCGCGCCGTCCAGGTAGCCGATCCTCGAACCGACCGCGGTCGCCACCCCCAGGCCCAGGGATGATCCCCACTCGCTCAATTTCGCCATCACGACCTGTACCGTGACCACGAGAATTCCATGTGGTGCAGCAATGAGCATCGCGATCGGGAGGACGCCCTCCCGGACGGCGATGCGGAATGCGAACGGGATTCCGAGGCTGAGGACTCGCCCGAACTGCCGTCGGTCGA
>DATMCA010000725.1:0-7470 GCA_035559015.1 Umezawaea sp.
CGGGGGCCTCTTCCGCAGGGGCTTCGGCAGCGGGTTCGGGCGCCTGCTCGGGCTCGGGCTGGGCCTCCTCGGCGGGGGCTTCCTCGGCGGGCGCGGCGGGAGCGGACTCGCCGCCGCCGGAACCGTCGCCGATCACCGCCAGCTCGGCGCCGACCTCGACGGTCTCGTCCTCCTGGGCGACGATCTTCTGCAGGACCCCGGCAGCGGGCGACGGGATCTCGGTGTCGACCTTGTCGGTCGAGACCTCCAGCAAGGGCTCGTCGACCTCGACCCGGTCACCCTCCTGCTTCAACCAGCGGGTGACCGTGCCCTCGGTGACGCTCTCGCCGAGTGCGGGCATTTGGACGGAGAAGGCCATCGTTCGCTGACTCCTCGTGCTTGAGTTGCAGGTTCGGCTGACTTGTTTGCGACGGTCAGCCGTGCACGTGCAGCGGCTTGCCGGCCAAGGCGAGGAAGGCCTCGCCGAGGGCTTCTGTCTGGGTCGGGTGGGCGTGGATCAGCGGAGCCACGTCCTCCGGGAAAGCCTCCCAGCTGTAGATCAGCTGGGCCTCGCCGATCAGCTCGCCGACGCGTTCACCCACGAGGGTGATGCCGACGACCGGACCGTCGGGCGCCTTCACGAGCTTGACGCCACCGGCGGTCTTGAGGATCTGGCTCTTGCCGTTGCCCGCCAGGTCGTAGATGAAGGTCTCGACCGTGCCGTACTTCTCCTTGGCCGCGGCCTCGGAGAGACCGACCGAGGCGACCTCGGGCTTGCAGTACGTGACGCGGGGGATGCCCGCCTCGTCGATGACCTTCGGGTTCTGCCCCGCGATCTCCTCGGCGACGAAGATGCCCTGCTGGAAGCCGCGGTGCGCGAGCTGCAGGCCGGGCACGATGTCGCCGACGGCGAACACGTTCGGCAGGTTGGTGCGGAGGCGCTCGTCGGTGATGACGAAACCGCGCTCGGTGGTGACACCGGCCTCCTCGTAGCCGTGGCCCGCGCTGTTCGGGCCGCGGCCGACGGCCACCAGCAGCAGGTCGGCGTCGATGACGTCGCCGGACTCCAGCGACACCGACACGCCGGAGTCGGTCTGGGTGGCGCCGGTGAACCGGACACCGGTCTTGAACTTGATGCCGCGCTTGCGGAAAGCGCGTTCGAGCTGCTTGGAGGCGTACTCGTCCTCGGCCGGGACCAGTCGCGGCAGCGCCTCGACGATGGTCACCTCGGCGCCGAACGAACGCCACACGCTGGCGAACTCCACGCCGATGACGCCGCCGCCCAGGACGACGACCTTCTCCGGGATGAAGTCCAGGTTGAGCGCCTGGTCGCTGGTGATCACCCGGCCGCCGATCTCCAGACCGGGCAGGCTCTTGGCGTACGAACCGGTCGCGAGGACCACGTTCTTGCCGGTGTAGCGATCGCCGTTCACCACGACGGTGTTCGGTCCGACGAACGTGCCCGCGCCCTCGACCAGGGTGACCTTGTTGGCCTTGGCCAGACCCTGCAAACCCTTGTAGAGCTTGCTGATCACGCCGTCCTTGTACGAGTTGACGCCCGCGATGTCGATGCCCTCGAGCGAGCTCTTGATGCCGAACTGGTCGCCCTCGCGGACGTTGTCGGCGACCTCGGCCGCGTGCAGCAGGGCCTTCGTCGGGATGCAGCCGCGGTGCAGGCAGGTCCCCCCGAGCTTGTCCTTCTCGACCAGGACGACGGACAGACCGAGCTCAGCCGCGCGGAACGCGCAGGCGTAGCCGCCTGAGCCGCCGCCGAGGATGACGAGGTCGGCGGAGGTGTCGGTCACTTCGAACTCCTCGACAGTGGTGAACATGCCTTACATCCGCGCGGGTGCGCGCGGGTACTCAAGTCATCTTGTCACTAGCTCGGAGCAAGCGGCGACGGGGCCTCGATCGGGTGTCCCTTCCGGACGATTTGCCACCTGCTTCACAGACCTGCCGGCACCATGGGGGGACAGGTCTCGTAGGAGGTGGCCCCGTGGGGCTCTTAGATCGTTTCCGCAGGAAGCCCAAGCCGGGAGTGCTGCGCACCGCGTCGTCCAACGACACCGGGCACCTGGAGGAGTGGGCCGCCGCACGCCACGGCGTCGAGGCGTTCGTCGAGCCCAAGACCACCGTGACGGAAACCACCGTGGTGCTCGTCGCACACGACGGCGAGTGGACCCGCAGGCGCATCGACGGCACGGACGGCGCGAAGAAGTTCGCCCGGAAACTGGGCATGCCGATTTACGACGCGGGCATCGTGGGTTACCCCCAGCGCATGCGTGATTACACAGCTCGGCAAAAGAAACGGCCGTGACATTGGCCGCGACTCCGTCGCGGCGGCTCGGCCGCCTTTGGTCGGCAGTTCGTGCCCCGATTTTTTCGAGTTGGGGCAGAGACTTCGTCCCCGCCCCAACTCGAAAAAATGGTGACCCGACCTACCGACGCGGCCTCGCGCGGGAGGCCGGAAGTGGGAATGTGAAAGGGCCCCTCGGTGCGCTGAGGGGCCCTTTTGCTCACTTTCCGTGACTAGCCGTTGGCGGCGATGTCGGCCAGGACGGCCGCCAGGGTGCGCACGGGGACGCCGGTGCTGCCCTTGGTGGTGTAGCCGGTGGGGCCGCCGGAGTGCCAGGACGGGCCCGCGATGTCGATGTGCGCCCACTGGACGCCCTCGGTCACGAACTCGCGCAGGAAGATGCCCGCGGCGAGCATGCCGCCCCAGCGGTGGCCCATGACGTTGGCCAGGTCGGCCAGGCGGGAGTCCAGGTCGGCCCGCAGCTCCTCGGGCAGCGGCATGGCCCAGGCGCTCTCGCCGACCGCGCGGCCCGCGGCGGCGACGCGGTCGCGGAACTCGTCGGAGCCCATGACGCCCGCGGTCTTCTTGCCGAGCGCCACGACGGCCGCGCCGGTCAGCGTGGACGTCTCGATCAGGTAGTCCGGGTTGTCCTCGCAGGCGCGCGCGATGGCGTCGGAGAGGATCAACCGGCCCTCGGCGTCGGTGTTGAGGACCTCGACGGTCTTGCCGCCGTACATGGTCAGCACGTCGCCGGGCCGGTAGGCCGCGCCGGACGGCATGTTCTCCGCCATCGGCACCCACGCGGTGATCTCCAGCGGGTACTTGAGCTTCGCGGCCAGCACCATCGTGGCCACGATCGCGGCGGCGCCGCCCATGTCGGACGTCATCTCGTCCATGCCCGCGGCGGGCTTGATGGAGATGCCGCCGGTGTCGAACGTGATGCCCTTGCCGACCAGCGCGACCTTCTTCGCCGCCTTCGGGCCGGTGTAGGTCAGGCGCACCAGGCGCGGCGGCCGGGACGAGCCCATGCCGACGCCGAGGATGCCGCCGTAGCCCGCCTTGCGCAGCGCCTTCTCGTCGAACACCTCGACGTCGAGGCCGACGGACTTGCCGAGCGCGGCCGCGCGCTCGGCGAACGACGCCGGGAACAGGTCGTTCGGCGGCGTGTTGACCAGGTCGCGGGTGGTGGTGACGGCCTCGGCGATGGCCGTGGCCGCCTTGAGCGCGGCGCGGTGGTCCTTGAGCGCGCCGGTGGCCGGGACGGCCAGGTCGAGCTTGCCGAGCGGACCGTCGCCCGCCTCGGACTTGTAGGTGGTGAAGGCGTAGCCGCCGAGCAGGGTGCCCTCGACGGTCGCGCCGAGGTGGACGGCGGACAGCGTTGTCACGGCGCGCTTGCGGCCCGCCAGTGCTCGGGCGGACGCGCCCGCGGCGCGCCGGACCTGCTCCTCGGTGATGGCGCCGTCGGCGTCGGGCTTGCCCAGGCCGACCGCGATCAGCAGCGGTGCGGCCAGCTTGCCGAGCGTCGGCAGCTTGACGACCTCCTCGGCCTTGCCCTTCGCGCCGAGGGTGTCGAGCAGGGAGACCAGCCCGCCCTCGAACGCGGCGTCGACGGCGGCGCCGCCGTCGGCCAGCGCGAGGCCGTCCGGACCCTGCACCGTGCCCACCACGACGACATCCGCGGCAAGGGTGGTGAGGTCACTGTCAGTAAGCGCCAGCTTCGGCCCTGTCACGTAGTGCTCCTTGGCGTTTCCTCCCGGCACTACTTGTCTGTGCGGCGGGAACGGGGGTGGATCCTGATGGATGCTAAAGGTCTCCCGACCTCCACTGTCGACAGCACCGTCGATTGCGCGGAGTAACAATTAACACGATCGGGGGACCGCCGTCGGCGGGTTACGGTTCCCGCGGGCAATCTGCCAGTGTGTAGTCGTGACGCAATCGCCTCATGGCCGCTCGGCTGTGGCCGCGGCCGTGGTGCTCGGGCTCACCTCGACCACGGGTGCCGGCGTCTTCCTGGGGCTCGCCCCGGCCGCTTCCGTGGCGGGCCGCTGGCTCCTCCCGGCGGTCGTCGTCGCGGCGCTGGCCGCGCTCTGCAGCGCCTTCTCGACCGCCGACCAGTCGCGGGCCCACCCCTCGGTCGAAGGCGGCTACGGCTACATCCGCAACCAGCTCGGCCCGTGGCCCGCCCGCCTCGGTGCGAGCGCCCACGTGCTGGGCCGCGCGGGCGTCGCCGCCGCCCTGGCCGGGATGGCCGCCGCGTACGCCTTCCCGGAGAACCGGACGCTGGTCGCGCTGCTGGTGCTCGTCTGCACGGGTGTGCTCAGCGCGACGGGGGTGCGCTGGAGCGGTGCCGTCCTCCGGCTCGTCGTCCTGGTGGTGCTCGGGGTGCTCGTGCTGGTCGTGATCACCTGCTTCGGCGTCGCGCCACCCCCGGCCCCCGCCGCTGCGCCGGTCGACGAGGGCTTCACGTCCTTCATGGCGGTGGCCGGGATCATGTTCGTCGCGTTCTCCGGCTTCGAGCGGATCACCGCCCCGCTGCGCGGCGACCCCGTGCACTCCGTCCGGGCGCTGCGCGTGGCGATCCCGGTGCTCATCACCACCACGCTCGTCACCACCCTCGCCGTCGCCGCCGCCGTGCGGCACCAGCTCGGCTCCGCCCGGCTCGCCCTCTCGCCCGCCCCGCTGCGCGACGCGCTGCTCGCCGCGGACGGCGGCTGGCTCGTGCCGCTCGTCCGGTTCGGCGCGGTCGTCGCCGCCCTGGCGGTGCTCACGCCGGTGCTCGGCGGCCTGCGGCGAACGCTCGGCGGACTGGCGTCCAACGGCGACCTGCCCGTCCGGCTCGCCCCGGCCGCCGGTGGTCGGGCACCCGCGCTGGACGTGCTGGGCGGCGCGGCCGTCGCCGTCGTGGTGCTGCTCGTCCCGCCCGCGACGGCCCTCGCGATCGGCGCGTGCGGCACCCTGTTCTACTACGCGTTCACGAACGCGTCGGCGCGGCTGCTGCTGCACGAGGACCGCACGTGGCCGATGCGCACCGCCTGCGCCGGGCTCGGGCTGTCGGTGCTGCTGGCGATGAGCGCGCCGGTCGCCGCGCTGCTCACGACGGTCGTCACCATGGTCGTGGGAACCGCCCTGCTGGGGCTGGGCGGCCGGATCGGTGCCCGCGCGCGGGCGAAGAAGGTCCCGCCTCGGGAAAGTCGGACGTCCGATTCTCGGGATGGCGATTTTCTGATGCAAGAGTAGGGATTATCGTCTACCCATGACGACAGCGCCGCCTTTCACCGTGACCTCCAACCCGCAGCCGGCCACCCCGGAACGCGTAGCGGAGGTACTGGCGAAGCCGGGCTTCGGCCAGCACTTCACCGACCACATGGTGACGATCCGCTGGAACCGGGCACAGGGGTGGCACTCCCCGGCCGTCGAGCCCTACCACTCGCTGGAACTCGATCCCGCCTCCATGGTCCTGCACTACGGCCAGGCGATCTTCGAGGGCCTCAAGGCCTACCGCAGGCCGGACGGGTCCATCGCGTCGTTCCGCCCCGAGGCGAACGCGGCCCGCTTCCGCCTCTCGGCGCAGCGGATCGCCATGCCCGAGCTGCCCGACGACCTGTTCCTCGAATCCATCCGGCGGCTGGTGGCCGTCGACGAGCGCTGGGTGCCGTCCGCTGCGGAGGAGTCCCTCTACCTGCGGCCGTTCATGATCTCCAGCGAGGTCGGCCTGGGCGTCCGCCCGGCGGCCGAGTACCTGTACGCGCTGATCGCGTCCCCGGCGGGCATGTACTTCCCCGGTGGCGTGAAGCCGGTGAGCGTGTGGCTGTCGACCGAGTACGTCCGCGCGGCCCCCGGCGGCACGGGCGCGGCCAAGTTCGCGGGCAACTACGCCGCCTCGCTGGTGGCGCAGGCGCAGGCCGCGGAGAAGGGCTGCGACCAGGTCGTGTGGCTCGACGCCGTGGAGCGCCGGTGGGTGGAGGAGATGGGCGGGATGAACCTGTTCTTCGTCCTCGGCTCCGGGGCCGACGCCCGCGTCGTCACGCCCGAGCTGACCGGCACGCTGCTGCCGGGCATCACCCGCGACTCGCTGCTGCGGATGGCGGCGGACCTCGGCCTCGCGGTCGAGGAGCGGCGCATCTCCACCGAGGAGTGGGAGAAGAAGGCCGAGTCCGGTGAGCTGACCGAGGTGTTCGCCTGCGGCACCGCCGCGGTGATCACCCCCGTCGGCCACGTGAAGCACGCGGACGGCGAGTTCAGCGTCTCCGGCGGCGTGACCGGCGAGGTGACCAAGAAGCTGCGCGAGCGGCTGACGGGCCTCCAGCACGGCACCGTCGAGGACGTGCACGGCTGGATGACGAAGCTCGCCTGAGCACCGGTGAGGGCCTCCGCGAGGGGGCCCTCACCCCAGCGCGCAGCCGACCAGCACGACGAGGGTGGCCAGTTCGCAGGCCGCGCCGAGCACGTCGCCGGTGATGCCGCCGAAGCGCTTCTTGGTGTGCCGCACCAGCAGCAGCACCACGCCGAGCGCCACCGCGACGACGAACGGGCCGTGCGGCACGACGAAGAAGCTCGCGACCGCGAGCGCGGTCCACCAGAGCGCCACCACGGGCCACGACTGGCCGCCCGCCACCAGCGCGCCGAGACCTTCCGGCCGCGCCGCGGGCACGCCCTTGAGGCAGCACGCGGCGAACGCGGCCCGCCCCGCCGCCGTCGCCACGACCACCGCGCCCCACGGCACCGCGCCGAACGCGGACGCCTGCGCGCCCAGCACGACGATGAGCGTGACGACCGCGAACGGGCCCGCGCCGCCGTCCTTCATCACGGCCAGCGCCCGCTCCGGCGGTCCGTAGCAGCCGAGCCCGTCGGCGGTGTCCGCGAGCCCGTCCAGGTGCATCCCTCTGGTGCCGAGCGCGAGCAGCCCAACGGCCAGCAGCCCCGCCAGCATCGGCGGCGCGCCCAGCCACGTGATGCCGTGCAGGAACGCGGCGGTGACGGCGCCCAGCAGCACGCCCACCAGCGGTGCCAGCGCGATCGCCTGCCGCGCGACTCGCGCGTCGACCGCCCCGGAGCGCACCGGCAGCACGGTCAGCCAGGACAGGGCGAGCCGAACGCCGTCGCCGGTCACCGAGAGCTGCCGAGCGGCGGGGGCACCGCGCTACTCCTTGCCCGAGATGCCCGCGCTGTCGAACGTGGCCATCTCCGCGAGGACC
>DATMCA010000726.1:0-2808 GCA_035559015.1 Umezawaea sp.
GATCTCCGGGTCGACGTGGCGGCCCAGGAGGAACGCGGCCCGGACCGAGGGCTGGACCGGCGGCGTGGTCTCGTCGATCTGCTCGACCAGCCGGATCCAGCCCCCGAGCACGCGTTCGACCATCGCGACCCGTTCCTTGGGGGACTCCTCGTCGAGGGCGCGTTCCCGCGCGAACAGGCGGACGAGGTCGTGCGGCCGGTACCTCATCAGACCGAGGGAGTCGACGCCGTCGACCTCCAGCAGCGACACGTCCACCAGGTCTTCGAGCACGCGTTCCGCGTCGTCGAGGTCGGTTTCCAGCGCCGACGCGGCGACCCACGCCGGGAAGTGCGGCAGGCCGAGGAACCCCAACCGGCGCAACGCGGTCCGAGCGGGTTCGGCCAGGAGTTCGTAGCTGAGGTTGATGCCCGCCCGCACCTGCTGGTCGCCGACCGTCAGTTCGTCGAGCCGGTGCTGCTCGCGGGCCAGCCGGGCGGCCAACCACGACAGCGACCACTGCTTGCGGGACGCCAGCCGGGCGCCCGCGATGCGGATGGCCAGCGGGAGGTGACCGCACAGCCTGGTGATCTCGGTGGCGGCCACGGGTTCCGCCGCCGTCCGGTCGGCCCCGACGATCCGGGTGAACAGGACCGCCGCGATGTCCGAGGAGAGCACGCCGAGTTCGACGAACGTCGCACCGGCCAACGCGGACATCCGGTTCCGCGAGGTGATGAGCACGGCGCAGCCGGGGCCACCGGGCAGCAGCGGGCGCACCTGGGCCTCGTTCGCGGCGTCGTCGAGGACGACGAGCGTGCGGGTGCCCGCGAGCAGCGTCCGGTAGCGGGCCACCCGCTCCTCCAGGGAGGCCGGAGCGGTCGTCGTGGGGTCAAGGTCGCGCAGGACGCGGCCCAGGACCTCCTCCGCGGTCGCCGGGCCGGACGTGGAGCCGTGCAGTTCGAGGTGGTACTGGCCGTCGGGGAACCGGTCGGCCAGGTCGTGCGCGACCCGGTGCGCCAACGTGGACTTGCCCACGCCGCCCGCCCCGGAGACGACGCAGATCGACATCGCGGTGCTGCTCGCCACGGCCGTGGACAGCGCCGCGATCTCGGTCTCACGGCCGGTGAAGTCGGGTGGTGGCGGCGGGAGTTGCCTCGGTGTGCGGGAGGTGGCCGCGGGCATCAGCGCCACGTCGCAGCGCAGGATCGACTCGTGCACCCGGCGCAGTTCGGGGCCCGGGTCGATGCCCAGTTCGTCGATCAGCGCCGCCCGGCCGCGTTCGTACAGTTCCAGCGCGTCGGCCTGGCGGCCCGCCCGGTACAGCGCGACCATGAGGCCGGCGCGCAGCCGTTCCCGCAGCGGGTGCTCGGCGACCAGCGCGGTCAGCTCCGCGAGCAGTTGCGGCCCCTGCCCCGCGGCGAGGTCCGCGTCGATCCTCTCCTCGACGACGGTCAGCCGCGACTCGTCGAGCCGGACGGCCTCGGACCGGAGCGGTGACTCGCCGATCCCGCCCAGGGCGGGGCCGCGCCACAGGGCGAGAGCCGCGCGGAAGACCTCGCCCGCCTCGACGTCGTCGCCGTTCCGCGCGGCTTCCCGTCCGCGCTCCACGAGTTCGTCGAACACCCGCACGTCCAGGAGGTCGTCCGGGACGTGGGCGCGGTAGCCCCGCCGGTCGGACGTGATGATCGACGGCAGCCCGGCGGCGTCGAGCGTCCGGCGCAGGGTGGCGACGTAGGTCTGCACCACCGCGCGTGCGGTAGGGGGCGGGTCCTCGCCCCACAGCACGGACACCAGTCGTTCCGCGGACACCGTTCGGCCGCGGTCGAGCAGCAGCGCGGCGAGCAGGGCGCGGGGCTTCATCCCCGGAATGACGACCGGGCCGGCCGGACCCACCACTTCCACCGGCCCGAGCAGGCAAAACCTCATCCGTCCTCCCCAGAGCGGACCTGGAGAAGGCCGACGGAACCGCCCGCTGTAGCCCGCGTTGGACCGCGACTACAGCCGCCTCCCCCAGCCTTCTGCTGTCCCCGCACATCCTGCTCAGAAAAAGGCCATCATGAACATTTCCGGTTCGGGGTTCCCCCGGCCGCGGGTACGTCGACCAGTCTCCGCTCTCGCGGTCGTCGTTTTGCTCGTCGCCGGTCTGCTCACGCTCCAGGTCGCGGTCGCGGCGCCACCGGAAGCCGCGGCGGCGTCCGCGGTGGGCGGGACGATCACCCGCGCCGAGGTCATCGCCCGCGCGAAGTACTGGTACGACAGGGGCGATACCTGGTACAGCCAGGACCAGCGGGATGCCATCTCCGACGGCACGGGCGGCAAGTACCGGCCGGACTGCTCGGGTCTGGTCGCGATGGCCTGGCACCTGCCCAAGAAGTCCGACGGGTGGGACCTCAACACCGACGACTTCCACTCCTACTCGAACAAGGCGTGGCTGGGCAGCCTGCACGACCTGCTGCCGGGCGACGCCCTGCTCAGGAACGGCCACGTCGAGCTGTTCGAGAAGTGGGTGAACTCCGGTGACCACACCGACGGCGCCTGGGTCTACTCCGAGAACGACTTCGGCCAGAAGACCAACCACAACACCAACTCCTGGTCGGAGATGAACACCTACCGCGGCATCCGCTACGACAAGATCGTCGACCGGCCGTCGGGTTCGGGTGGTGGTGACTTCGACAAGGACGGTGTCGGGGACATCTTCTCGGCGGCCACCGGGACGTTGACGATCTGGAACGGTCGTGGCAGCAACAACTTCGCGGCGGCTGATCCGGTTGGTGCCGGGTGGTCGGCGTACAGCCGTCCGGTCGCCGGTGACTTCAACGCCGACGGGATCGG
>DATMCA010000727.1:0-6535 GCA_035559015.1 Umezawaea sp.
CTGATCGCCGGGTTCTGGATGCTTCAGGTGAAGTCGAAGGACGAGGCGATCGAGTGGGTGCGGCAGGTGCCGAACCCGGATGGGGCTGAGTCGGAGATCGAGATCCGGCAGGTGTTCGAGGCGGAGGACTTCGGGGAGAACTTGACGCCGGAGTTGAGGGAGGCCGAGGGGGATCTTCGGCGTCGGGCTGCTGAGCAGAGGTAGGTCTGGTGGGGGCGGCCGCGTTGTGAAGCTTGAGGTGTCGGCCGGTTGCGTTGTGGTGTGGCCGATTTGACTTGGGGCCCCTAGATTTGCCCCTTTGTCGGGCCGAAAAGGGCAGGAGTGAAGCCTTGGGCCCGACTAATTTTAAGGGGCAAATCCCCCAAGTAAAATCGGCCACGCTGTGCGTCGCCGCAGGTCAAGTGGGTGGATAGGCGGCTTTAAGGCAAAGGAAAACACCGATGGGCGCCTCCCGGGGAGGCGCCCATCGGTGTGTGTATGTGCTTTTTTAGCCGCGGATGGTCAGACCGACCTTTTGGAATTCCTTTAGGTCGGAGTAGCCGGATTTGGCCATGGCCCTGCGCAGGGAGCCGAAGAGGTTGGTTACGCCGCGTGGGTCTACCGAGGGGCCGAAGAGGAGGGTGCGGAGGTCTACCTCCTGGTCTACGCCGGGGGAGACGAAGCTGCGGGGTACTGACGGGTGGGCGCTTGCCGCGGTCCAGTAGAGGCCTTGGCCCGGGGCTTCTGTGGCGGATGCAAGTGGTTCGCCCAGCATTACGGCGTCTGCGCCGCAGGCGATGGACTTGGCGATGTCGCCGCTGGTCTGGGTGCCGCCGTCGGCGATTACGTGGACGTAGCGCCCGCCGGTTTCGTCCAGGTAGTCGCGGCGGGCCGCGGCGGCGTCGGCGATGGCGGTGGCCATGGGGACGCCGATGCCGAGCACGGAGTCCGTCGTGGTGACGCCGGGGGTGTAGCCGTAACCGACGATGACGCCTGCCGCGCCGGTGCGCATGAGGTGCATGGCGGTGCGGTAGTCGCCGACGCCGCCCGCGATGACCGGGACCTCCAGGTCCGCGATGAACGACTTGAGGTTCAGCGGCTCGCCGTCGCGGAGGACGTGTTCGGCGGAGATGATCGTGCCCTGCACGACCAGGATCTCCACGCCCGCGGCCAGCAGGTCGGGGGTGAGTTCGGCGGCGCGCTGGGGGCTGACGCGGACCGCGACCGTGACGCCCGAGTCGCGGACCTCCTTGATGGCCGCCGCGACCAGGTCCAGGCGGACCGGGGCCGAGTGCAGCTCCTGGAGCACCTTGACCGGGGCGCCGGGGTCGTCGGTGTCCTCGGTGGCCTCCACCAGGCGGAAGAGGGCCTCTTCGACGTTGGCGTGCCTGGCCCAGAGGCCTTCGGCGTTGAGGACGCCGAGGCCGCCCAGTTCGCCCACCGCGACGGCCGTGCCCGGCGAGACGATGGCGTCCGTCGGGTGGGTGATCAGCGGGATGTCGAAGCGGTAGGCGTCGATCTGCCACGCAGTCGAGACGTCCTTCGACGAACGGGTTCGTCGGGACGGGATGATCTCGATGTCGTCCAGCTCGTAGGCCCGCCTCGCGGTCCGGCCCATGCCGATCTCGACCAGATCGCGCACTTTTGATCCTCTCAGCGGGTGGTGTAGTTGGGGGCTTCGACGGTCATCGTGATGTCGTGCGGGTGGCTTTCCTTCAGGCCGGCCGCCGTGATCCGCACGAGCTGCGCGTTCTGCAGCTCCGCGATCGTGCGGGAACCGGTGTAGCCCATCGCCATGCGGAGACCGCCGACGAGCTGGTACGCCACCTGCGCGAGCGGACCGCGGAACGGCGTGCGGCCCTCGATGCCCTCCGGCACGAGCTTGTCCTCGGACAGCACGTCGTCCTGGAAGTAGCGGTCCTTCGAGTACGACTTGGTGTCGCCCCGGCTGGACATCGCGGCGAGGGAACCCATGCCGCGGTAGGTCTTGAACTGCTTGCCGTTGACCAGGATGAGGTCGCCGGGGGCCTCGGCGGTGCCCGCGACCAGGCTGCCGACCATGACGGCGCTGGCGCCGGCGGCGATCGCCTTGGCGATGTCGCCGGAGTACTGGATGCCGCCGTCGCCGATCACCGGCACACCGGCCGGGTAGCAGGCCAGGTACGCCTCGTGGATCGCGGTGATCTGCGGGACGCCGACACCGGCGACCACGCGGGTCGTGCAGATCGAGCCGGGCCCGACGCCGACCTTCACGCCGTCCGCGCCCGCGTCGACCATGGCCTGCGCGCCGAGGCGGGTCGCGACGTTGCCGCCGACGACGTCCACCGTGTCGCCGAGCTCCTTCTTGAGCTTCGCGACCATCTCCAGCACGCCGCGCGAGTGGCCGTGCGCGGTGTCGACCATGAGCACGTCGATGCCCGCGTCGGCCAACGTCATCGCACGGGCGAACGCGTCGTCGCCGACACCCACGGCGGCGGCGCACAGCAGCCTGCCGTCGGGGTCCTTCGAGGCCAGCGGGTACTGCTCGGTCTTGACGAAGTCCTTGACCGTGATCAGGCCGCGGAGCTTGCCGTCGCCGTCCACGATCGGCAGCTTCTCGATCTTGTGGCGGCGCAGCAGGCCCAGCGCGGCCTCGGCCGACACGCCGACCTGCGCGGTGACCAGCGGGCCCTTGGTCATGACCTCGCTGACCTTGCGCTTGTGGTCCACCTCGAAGCGCATGTCGCGGTTGGTGATGATGCCGACGAGCTTGCCGGACGGGTCCGTCACGGGGACGCCGGAGATCCGGTACCGGGCGCACAGGTCGTCCACGTGCGCGATCGTGTCCTCGGGCGTGCAGGTCACCGGGTCGGTCACCATGCCGGCCTCGGAGCGCTTCACGGTCTCGGCCTGGCTGGCCTGGTCCTCGATCGAGAGGTTGCGGTGCAGCACGCCGATGCCGCCCTGGCGGGCCATCGAGATGGCCATCCGCGCCTCGGTCACGGTGTCCATCGCGGCGGAGGCCAGCGGGATCCGCAGCGTGATGTTGCGGGAGATCCGGGTGCTGGTGTCGACGTTGCTGGGCACGACGTCGGATTCCGCAGGCTGCAACAGGACGTCATCGAAGGTCAGTCCCAGCATCGCGAACTTGCTCGGGACTCCGTCAACGTTGAGCTCGCTGGTCATAGCGGGTGACAAGCCTTCCGTCGTGCTGCGGTCCCACCGCGAGCGGATCGGGCTTCCGCTTGGGGGCAGCATCTGATTCTCGACCCTGCGGGCAGGTCTGGGGCGTTCACGTCATGGTATCTGGGCGGTCACGGGCCTCCGCCCGGTACCGTGCGGGGTCGTGCCGCACGACGCCTTGCCGCCAGACCCCTTCGCCGAGGATCCGGAAGATCCCGCGAAGGCCATGGTCGAGCCAGAAGAAGACCACGAACACCCCGAGATGGGCGATGAGGAACGCGCCGAACTCGTGGGTGACCTCAGCGACCTCGCGGTGTACCAAGCGCTGCTGGAACCCAGTGGTGTACGGGGAATCGTGGTGGACTGCGGCGAGTGCGAGGAGCCGCACTTCCACGACTGGGCGCTGCTGCGGGCCAGCCTGGAGCAGCTCCTGAACGACGGCCGGATGCGTCCGCACGAGCCCGCGTACGACCCGGACCCGACGTCGTACGTGACGTGGGAGTACTGCCGCGGGTACGCCGACGGCGTGACCGCCACCGAGGACGCGCGCTGAGGATGTGACGAAGCCCGCCCCCGATCGGGAGCGGGCTTCGTCACACCTGCTGCGGGTCTACGACGTCTGCGTCGTCTGGCCGGAGACGGTCGAACCGGTGCCGGTCCCGGTGCCCGTGGGCTCGTCGGTCGGCTCGGTCTCCTCCGGTGGCGGCGGAGGCGGAGGCGGCGTGCTGGACGAGTTCTGCGTCGGCTCCGAGGAGCTGGACACCGAGGGCGACGGCGACTGCGACGAGGTCGTCGGCTCGGTCGTCTGCGAGCTGCTGGTCGACGAGCCGGTGCTGCCCGGAGGCGTCGTCGTGGTGTTCGACGTCGTGTTGTTCGACGTGTTCGCGGTCGTGGCCGTCGTGCTGACCAGCTCCAGCAGCTTCGTGTGCTCCTGGGACAGGTCGACGTGGCCGTCGTCCGCGGAAACCTTCGGGAGTGCGACCCCGGCCTTCTCCAGCGCGTCCTTGGCCTCGTTGACCTTGCCCTCGCGCAGTGCGGCGCGGGCGTTCTCCAGGTCGGTGTTCACGGCCACGGCGGCTTCGATCGACTGCGCGTGGTCGGAGTACAGGACGCGGGTGAGGCCCCACAGCGGGTCACCGGGCTGGGCGTCGCGGGCCACCAGGCTGACGCCGGTGAACGCGATCGCGAGGATGGCCGCGGCGCTGGCGAGCGGGATGAGGAAGCGGTGCCGGGACGGGGCCTTCGGCCGCGCCGCCGCGATCGTCGCCACGGCGGTGTCCGTGTCGACCAGGTCGGAGATGGCCTGGCTGTCGACGTCGTGCCGCCACGCGAGCAGCATCGCGTTGAGGTCGTCGTGGACGAGGTCGCCGACCCGGTCGGGGTCCTTGCCGCCCAGCGCGTCGAGCAGCGCGTCGTCGGCCTGGATGCCGGTCAGGTCACCGGGGAACAGGTCGCCGTTGTCCGCCGACTGATCGTCCGAGGAGAGCTTGGCTCTCCCTTTCTGTCCGCGCACGACTTCTCCGTAGTCCTTCTCGTGCTGATCGGCCACTCAGACCACCTCCTCGGCTGCCAACGTCTTGCGGAGCCTGGACAGCGCGCGGTGCTGCGCCACCCGGACCGCTCCGGCGGTCGACCCGACCGCCGCGGCGGTCTCCTCGGCCGACAACCCGACCACCACCCGCAGGAGCAGGATTTCCCGCTGCTTATCGGGCAGCACGCGCAAGAGCTGGGCCATCTGACCGGTGAGTTCGCCCTGCATGGCCCGCTGCTCCGGGCCGGCCTCGGTCTCGGGACCGTCCGGGACCTCGGCAACCGGTTCGGAACGGTTCCTGGAAGAAGACCTGTGGGAGTCGGCCACCTTGTGCGCGGCGATGCCGTACACGAACGCGAGGAACGGCCGACCTTGATCGCGGTAGCTGGGCAAGGCCGTCAACACCGCGAGACACACCTCCTGGGCCACGTCGTCCGCCGAAGCGAAAGACCTCTCCTGCCTGCCGACTCTGGCGCGGCAGTACCGCACCACCAAGGGACGGATCGAAGCCAACAGGCGCTCGATGGCGGCCCTGTCACCCTCGACGGCCGCGCCTACTTCGGCGTCCAGTCCGTCCCCCAAGTTGGTCATCGCAGACAGCAGCCCCGGTGTTACGCCTTGGCGTTTCGACAACAAACAGCACAAGACGATCAACGTCACTCGTACTGGTGACCCACACGGTACCGGCCACGTGGGCAAATGGAGGAAGGAGGGGCCCTAAGTCCCCTCTGACCTGCTGTACGCACAACCGAATCCAGCCCGGCGACAAGTCACCGGGCTGGATGAGGATACCCGCGGCCGTGATCTAGGACACGAGACCGCGACGGAAGCCGTGGGCGACCGCCTGGGCGCGGTCGCGGACACCCAGCTTGCGGAACAACCTCCGCGCGTGGGTCTTCACGGTGTCTTCGGACAGGTAGAGCTCTCGCCCGATCTGACCGTTGCTCTTGCCCTGGCTCATGCCGCGCAGCACCTGGAGCTCGCGCTCCGTGAGCTGGACGCCGGGGTCCGAGGGCTGGCGGGGGGCAGGCACCGACGTGCTCGCGAGGGTGTGGGCCAACGCGGCCACCAACTCGGGACGCGAAGCGTCCCATCGGAGGTAACCACGGGCGCCACCCGCGATCGCGGCGGCGATGCTGCCCGCGTCGTCCGGGGCACCGAACACGATGACGTTGGCCTGCGGGTTGGCCGAGACGAGTCGCCGGGTCGCTTCTACACCGGTCGGGACGGCGCGCTGGGTACCAACCAGCACGACGTCGACTGGCTGACGTGAAAAGCGAGCCAACAACTCGTCACCGTGCGCTACGCAGTCAATGCGACTAACCCCGGGGACGGCCGACATGACACGGGTGAGGCCCTCCCGCACGCTGCGCCGGTCGTCGCAAATAAGGACCGTAGTCACGGGGACTCCTTCCTGCAGCCGAGTGACGTTTCATCTCCCCTATCGGACGCTGGAGGCCCAACCTTGACACGATCCGGTGCTTAATCCGTCAAGAACTTCGACAGGGGGTCTGCGTTCGGGGGTTCCCCGGAACGGAGCAGCGCGGTCGGCACCCAGGGGGAGTCCCGCGCCAACCGTCGACCGATCGGGTCAGCTCTGCGTAACACGCAGCTCAGAGCCTCGGTAGCCCGTACGGGAGGATTACCCGCCGCAGATGGGTTGTGGTCGACGAGCACAAGTGCCGTCGGCCAGATCAACGACCACAGGTCTCGTTTGGTAATGTGATTTAGGTCACACTCTAGTAGCTCAACCCCGTGAGCCACCCCGTCGGCGGTCCCCCACACGACCAGAGAAGTACCCAGGACGACCTCCGACTTGAGCACGTGCCGGACCGCCCCGGCCTCGCGGGCGGCCCGCACGGC
>DATMCA010000728.1:0-13885 GCA_035559015.1 Umezawaea sp.
CCATGATTTGTCGGCAGCGTCGAAGCCGGTGAGCTCGGCGATCTTCCCGTCGACGATGTGCAGGACCGCGATGGCAAACAGCCGGTACTCCGGGTCGCCGGGGGTGCGGAGGTACAGCACGGCGGCAGGCATGCGGTTGACCGTCGTGGTGATACAGCGCCAGTCGTCGTAGCCGCGCTGGAAGAGCCCACCGGAGACCCAGCCGTCCACCGCGTCCTTGGCCGTCGTGGTCACGGTGCCCGGATCGGGCAGCATCGCGAAGCGCAGGTCGTCGCGCAGCAGGGACATCAGCCCGTCGAGGTCGTTGCGCTCATGGGCGTCGATGTACGACTTCACCACGCCGCGCTCGTCATTCGACAGCTCGTGGGTGGCGGGGCTCCGCCAGTCGAGGCGGCGGTCGGGCAGCTGCTCGCGCATCGTCACGCGCGCCCGCTGCAGCGCGCTGGTCACCGATGCGACGGTCAGCCCGAGGGCCTCGGCGGCCGTCGACGCAGGCCAGCCGAGGACGTCGCGCAGGATGAACACCGCCCGCTGCCGCGGCGGCAGGTGCTGGACGGCGACGATGAACGCCAGCTCGATCGTCTCCCGCGCCACCACCGATTCCTGCGGGTCCTCGGGGAGCATCCGGTCGGGAAACGGTTGCAGGTGCGGCACCTCGGAGCCGGGGTCCGACAGCTCGGACGGTACGGGCGTGCGGTCGTTGCGCTTGTCCAGGAAGTCGAGGCAGGCGTTCGTCGCGATCCGGTACAGCCAGGTCCGCAGCGCGGCGTGGCCCTTGAACGACTCCCGCTTGTTCCACGCCCGCAGGAACGTCTCCTGCGTCAGGTCCTGGGCGTCCTCGTAGTTCGCGAGCATCCGGTAGCAGTGCACCTGCAACTCACGCCGGTGGCGCTCCGTGATGAGCGCGAACCGCGCCGTGTCGCCCGAGCGGGCCGCCGCGATGAACGTGGCCTCGTCGGCGCTCAGCGGTCTGGCGTCGGTCATGGTCGTCAATCCTTCCACCGGTGCGAGGGGGCTACCAGGACTGACGACGTGGCGGAGGGTTTCTCATCGGTGGAGCCGAGGGCGGGGGAGACGGTGGACAACATGAGGGGGTTGTGTACGGGGTTCCCCTGACGACGGGTGTTGTCGCCGAGACCTAATCTCGCCCGTGGTCGATTCCGCGTCGGAAGCGCACAGGTGCGCAGGCTCGCCACGAAACAGCCCGACCAGTGTCCCGGAAACAGGAGAAGTGGCATGCCTGCCAGAGCAAAGGGCGCCAAGAGCAGCTCCCGCAAGAAGACGCGCGGTCAACTCGGCCGCACCCCGCTGGACTCGAACATCACGAAGAGAAGCGGCGTCATCCCCACCGCCCGGTACGCGAAACCCGTGGAGTCCTCCGGCACGCCCGATTCCGCTACGCGGACCCCGACGACCGAATCGGAGGAGGGCGAGCCGCCGCTCAAGAAGAGCAAGAGGGACAACACGTCCTCGATCGACACCCAGCCGGAGACCAAGGAAACGCCGCAGCCACCTGCGAAGTCGATCGGCGTGGCCAAGACGATCGGGTTCGAACTCGAAACAGCCGTCGACGTCAGCTACGAGGACGACCTCGACTACCACGCGGTGATCTTCGAAGACCGGCGCGGCGAGGACGACAAGTACTTCTCGGTCACCGTGGAGACGGTCGACGACCGCCTCGTGCTCGAGTTCCAGCTCGCCTACAGCGCTGATCGCGCGATCCTCGCCGAGACCTACCGCCGCGTCGAACTGATGCGTTCGGCGTTGGCGGAGACGTCGAACAACGGCAAGCAGGAAGTCGACTTCGACACCGTCGTACGGGCGTACCAGGACAAGCTCGCGTCCTCCCCTGGAAAGGACGACGTCGACGGACGCGTGGACGGGCTGAAGAGGAACGTCGGCCTGCCACCGGACGAGTTGGGGAACAAGCGCCTGGGGTTCGCACCGCAGATGACGATCGCGACACCCCTCTCCGACGTGCCGCGACTCCTCGAAGCCCTGAACCGGAATCCCGACCTGATTCGCGACGAGGGCCTGCGCACCGCCATCGCACAGGTGGTCGGGAATCCTCCGGCCGACGCGACCGGTGACGCGAAAGGACTCATCATGCTGGTGGAGTCCTACCTGGCTGCCCTCGCGAACGTGGGACCGCTGTCGTACACCAGGGCCGGCCTGCCGGTCATGGCCAGGACCGACTTCCACTCGATGTACAGCACGCTGGACGACGACGGAAAGCGGTCCTGGCACGACTACGTCGAGGGCAAGATCAAAAACCTGCCGACCAAGGACGCCAACGTCATCCCCAATGGTTATGCCGTCGAAGCTGATGGCAGGAAATTCGCCATCCAGGGTCCTGAGGTCGGTGACTGGCTCACCTCGATCAGCGCACCCTCGAAAGTCGTGCTCACCTCCGATGTGCGGCACGCCGTCGAGTCGTTGAAGAGCTCGCTGGAAATATGGGAACGGGCTATGACGAAGGACCAGGATGGGGCGAAAGAATACGAGAGCAATAGGGATTACGTGAAGGATGACGAAAATCTCGGCCCTCTGCTGAAGGCGATCGAGACTTCCGACCTGGACTACTGGGAAGGTCGAGACGTGGTCGGTGAAATGCAAGTGGCGGGATGGTTGTTCGACGAACTCGGTGCCGGGGTAAAGTTCTCGAAGGGTGCGGTCGAGTCCGCCTTCGGGTTCCTGTCCGAGGATCTCATGTCGCGGCCTGCCTGGGTGGGGAACAAGTCGGCCGCCATGGGGGCCATGACGGTCCCGGAGGAGGGGGATCAGGTCGGAATGGCGATCCTCGAACTCCGACAACTCGTCCAGCAACCCGGCACGACCGAATCCTGGGACGCGTGGCTCGCCGACATGACAGAACAGTGGATCGCCGCGGCACCCGGTACGCGGAAGGACGCACAGGACTGAACCGCTGGAGCGGGCCGGGGTGCGAGGTCGGCGATATCAACGATGCCGCCGACGCGGTCTTTCTGGTCATCGAGGAAGTCGCAGCGTCTCCGCGGGTGATCTGCCGTAGGCGGATCGGTACTCCGCCGCGAACCGGCCGAGGTTCGTGAAACCCCACCTGTGCGCGATCGACGTGACGGTGGTGGTGTCGTGATCGGCCGTCTGGAGTTCGGCGTGGGCCTTTCGCAGGCGCGCCCGACGGGCGTAGGTGATCGGGGACATGCCGACGTGTTTCTTGAACCCGACCTGCAAGGCCCGCGTGCTGATGTGGCAGAACGACGCGATCTGCGAAACGGTCATCGGTACGCCGACGTTGTCCTCGATGTAGCCGATGGCGGCTCGGATGACCGTCGACCTCGGCAGCGTCGCTTCCCGCACGACCCTGCGGCTGAACGAGTGGCGGCCGGCGATGAGGAGCCCGCGGGCCAGGCTGTCCGCGAACGGTGCCGCGACGAGGGGGTTTTCGAGCAGCGTGGCCACCCGGCCGATGTTCGTGGCCAGGTTCATCCAGCTCGACGCGGGTTCGACGTCCGTCGGCATGTCCGGCAGGAACTCGATGGGACCGCCGACGGGGCCGCCGATCATGGACGCGAGCGCGGCCTCGACGATTCCGCTGTCGAGCTTCGCCGACAACAAGCGGGTACCGCCCGGCCAGCGCTTCACGGTCAGGGCGTCACCCGGTCCGGAGATGGCCGCGTTGCCCCGGTGCGCGACGCCCTCGACGGCGCGGCTCGTGTACTCGATGCTCCCGTTGACGGGGAGGCTGATCCGGTACATCGGCGCGAACTCGACGAACTCCGCCGAGATGTCCTGTCGATAGGTGGACTCGGTGAGCGCGACGGGCCCGAGGGCGAACAGGCGGTGGCGATAGCGGAAGGTGCCCCGGTTGGCGGCCAGGGGCGTGAGTCGTGGCACGTCCACGAACTGGGCGGCAGAACTGGATCGACTCTTCCACCGAATCGGTGTGGAACTCCGAGATTCGTCTCGTGGTCTTCCTCGGGGGTGCTCCGCGAGTGTGGGCTCCGAGGTCGGCCGGTGGTCCCCATGGGCTGGTCGGGGTGGAGGTGGTCGGTGTCATCAGCGCTCCTTCGCGCCGTAAGTGTACTGAACGTCCAGTACAGCAAGATTGCGCGACGGATTGTTCCTCCAAGTTCCAGGATCTTTTGCCGACCCGCGCCGCGGTCGCGCGTGGGCGCAGTCCGGACGGCGGGTCCCGACCGCGTCAGCGGGCGTCGGGCGCCCGGCTCAGCAGGCCGTCGAGCGCGGCTTCGGCGATGGCCGTCGCGGCGGCCGGGTCCAGCGGCGCGTGGCCGGTCATCAGCCGGAAGATGGCCGGGCCGAACAGCACGTCGATGCCGATCTCGACGTCGATCCCGGCGCGGATGTCACCGCGCCGCACGCCGCGGTCCCACAGTTCGCGCACCGCCTGCCGCCTACCCGCGAGGAACCGGTCGAGGAACAGGCCCGCGCCCTCGGGGTCCGTCTGCACCTCGCCGACGAGCTGGGCGAAGATCCGGCCGGCCGCCGACGCGTAGAAGGCGCAGACCGCCTGAACCTGCTCGACGAGGTCCCCGCGGGTGGACCCGGTGTCGGGTCGGGGTACCTCCTGCGCCATGTGCGCGGCGAACGCGTCGATGGTGACGGCGATCTTGTTGGGCCAGTGCTTGTAGATGGTCGTCTTGCTGACGCCGGACACCGCGGCGATCTGGTCCACCGTCACCGCGTTCGGACCGTGCGCGAGCATCAGCTCGGTGGCGGCCTTCAGGACGGCGTTGCGCGCCCGCTCAGTGCGCGGATTCCGCGTCGGCGCGACCGGACCGCCGGGAGTGTCCTCAGCGGACCTCGATGCCCCTTGGGCAGGACTTTTCACGGGCCCGGTGTTCACCGGCCAAGAATACGGTCAGCCCCGCACGGCGACGCGGACTCCCTGACGGCGGCCTCCGGTCGTTGCCGGCGAACTGTCCGGCCGGCGTGGCAGCGAACTGGGAGACCCCTCCGAGGCCGTGGCGGCAGGCTGGCCGGAAAGTATCACCATGTGTCGCTTCGGCCACTGCTGTTCGTCGGCCATCACGACCACAGTCATCCTGCGAACACCTTCCCGATCCGACGCACCACCCCCGTTTGGAGGGTCACGTGGACGACGCCGTCACCACCACGACCACCGCCGCCGACTGGGGCGCGGTCCACTCGCGACCCGACTTCGCCGAACTCCGCCGCGCGCAGCGGCGGTTCGCCTTCCCGGTGGCAGCGCTCTTCCTCGCCTGGTACCTGCTCTACGTCCTGCTGGCCGACTTCGCGCACGGGTTCATGGCCACGAAGCTGTTCGGCAACGTGACCACCGGTCTGGTGCTGGGGCTGCTCCAGTTCGTCTCCACGTTCGCCATCGCGGGCCTCTACTCCCGCTACGCCAACAACACGCTCGATCCACTCGCCGAGCGGATCCGCTCCCGGACCGAGCTGGACCGGCCGTGAAGGCCGAGAGCAGTCCGGTGCTGAACATCGGCATCTTCGCGGTGTTCGTCGTGATCACGCTGGTGGTCGTGTTCCGGGTGAGCCGGGGCCCGAAGACCGCGACGGACTTCTTCACCGCGGGCCGGGCGTTCACCGGCAGGCAGAACGGGATCGCCATCGCCGGGGACTACCTGTCGGCCGCGGCCTTCCTCGGGATCACCGGCGCCATAGCGGTGTACGGGTACGACGGCTTCCTGTACTCGATCGGCTTCCTGGTGGCGTGGCTGGTCGCGCTCCTGCTCGTCGCGGAACTGCTGCGCAACACCGGCCGCTTCACGATGGCCGACGTGCTCAGCTTCCGGATGGAGCAGGGACCGGTGCGCACCGCGGCGGCGATCTCCACCCTGGCGGTCACCTTCTTCTACCTGCTCGCGCAGATGAACGGCGCCGGTGGGCTCGTCGCGCTGCTGCTCGGTGTGACCGGCGAGGTCGGTCAGGCCGTCGTCGTGTCGGTCGTCGGTGTCCTGATGATCGTCTACGTCCTGGTCGGTGGCATGAAGGGCACGACCTGGGTGCAGATCATCAAGGCCGTCATGCTGATCGCGGGCGCGTTGGTCATGTGCGCGTGGGTGTTGGCCCGCTACGACTTCGACTTCTCGGCGCTGCTCGGCCGGGCGGCCGACCGCGGCGGCGACGCCATGCTTGCGCCCGGCAAGCAGTACGGCGCGACTTCACTGTCCAGGGTGGACTTCCTGTCGCTCGGCCTCACCCTGGTGCTGGGCACGGCGGGGCTGCCGCACGTGCTGATGCGGTTCTACACCGTCCCCAGCGCCAGGGAGGCCCGCCGCTCGGTGTTGTGGGCCATCGGCCTGATCGGCGGCTTCCTGCTGATGACCACGGTCCTGGGCTACGGCGCGGCGGCGCTGGTCGGCGCCGACCGGATCACCTCGGCACCGGGCAAGGCCAACTCGGCGGTTCCCCTGCTGGCACTGGAACTCGGCGGACCCGTGCTGCTCGGGCTCATCGCGGCCGTGGCGTTCGCGACGATCCTCGCGGTCGTCGCCGGGCTGACCATCACCGCGTCGGCGTCGTTCGCGCACGACGTGTACCTCAACGTGGTCAAGAAGAACTCGCCCGCCGCGGTGGCGTCGCAGGTGAAGGTCGCCCGCTGGGCGGCCGTGCTGATCGGCCTCGTCTCGATCGCGGGCGGGATCGCGACCAACGGCCAGAACGTCGCGTTCCTGGTGGCGCTGGCGTTCGCGGTCGCCGCGTCGGCGAACCTGCCCACGATCCTGTTCTCGTTGTTCTGGAAGCGGTTCACCACCGCGGGCGCGCTGTGGAGCATCTACGGCGGCCTGGGCACCACGTTGGTGCTCATCGTGTTCTCGCCGGTGGTGTCCGGCGCCACGACCTCGATCCTCCCGGCCGCGGACTTCTCGTGGTTCCCGCTGTCGAACCCCGGCCTGGTGTCGATCCCGTTGTCGTTCCTGCTGGGCTACCTCGGCACGGTGCTGTCCACCGAGCCGGCCGACCACGCCAAGTACGTCGAGATGGAGGTCCGCGCCCTGACCGGCGCGGGCGCGGAGAGAGCGACAGGAGAACCCGCATGACCCTCGACCGCCCGACGGCCCCCGACCCGTACGAGCTGTTGCCGGCCGTGGGCACCTTCGAGGTCACCTCGAAGGACGTCGCGCACGGCGAACCGATGGACCCGTCGCACACGCTGGACGGCGGCAACACCTCGCCGCAGCTGAGCTGGCGCGGGTTCCCGGAGGGGACGCGGAGCTTCGTCGTGACGTGCTTCGACCCGGACGCCCCGACCCCGTCCGGCTTCTGGCACTGGCTGCTCGTCGACCTGCCCGCCACGACCACCGAACTGCCCACGGGCGCGGCGGACGCGCCACTGCCGCCCGGCGCCTTCCACGCCCGCAACGACTTCGGCACGATCGACTACGGCGGTGCCGCGCCTCCGCCGGGCGACGGCGAGCACCGCTACTACTTCGTCGTGCACGCCGCCGACGTCGACGTGCTCGGCGTCGGGGCCGCGACGAGCCCCGCAGCGATCAGCTTCGCGCTCGCGTTCCACACCCTGGCCAGGGCGATCGTCGCGCCCGTCCATGCCACCACCAGTGAGAAGTGAGGTCAGATGATCCCGCACGACACCCACCTCCGGATCGGGTCGCTGCTGTTCGAGGGCCTGGACCAGATCGACCTCACCGGCCCGTTCGAGGTCCTGTCCCAGATCCCCGACTCCACCTACCAGGTCTACGCGAAGACGACGGAGCCCGTGCGCGACATCCACGGGCTCCGACTGACAGCCGATGCCGTGCTGGCCGACGCGCCCGAGCTCGACGTGCTCCACGTGCCCGGCGGGTTCGGGCAGGAAGCCCTGATGGAGGACGAGGAGGTGCTCGGCTGGATCCGCACGCAGGCCGACGGCGCGGCAGCCGTGTTCTCCGTCTGCACCGGCGCCCTGCTCTGCGGCGCCGCGGGGCTGCTCAAGGGGCGGCGGGCCACGACCCACTGGTCCGCCTTCCACCTGCTGCCCTACTTCGGGGCGATCCCGGTCGACGAGCGGGTCGTGGTCGACGGGAGCTGGGTGTTCGCCGGGGGAGTGACCGCGGGCATCGACGGTGCGCTCCGGCTGGCCGCGGAGCTGCGCGGGGTCGAGGTGGCCCAGGGGATCCAGCTCGCCATGCAGTACGCGCCCGAGCCGCCGTTCGACAGCGGCACCCCGCGCACCGCGCCCGCGGCGGTGCTGGACCGCGCCCGCCGCAACGTCGAGGGCATCACCGCGCGGCGGGAGCGGACCGCGCGCCGGGTCGCCGAACGGCTCGGCGTCGAGGTCCCCGTGGGCTGAGGCCCGGTACTACCGCCGCGCGGCCGTGCCGCGGAACGCGCGGCGGTAGTCCGTGGGAGCGAGGTGCAACAGCTCGCGGAACCGGCGCCGGAAGGCCACCGTGGACTCGAAGCCGCACCGCTGGGCGATCTGCTCGACCGTCAAGTCCGTGGTCTCCAGCAATTGCTGCGCCCGCACCACCCGCCGCTTCGCGACCCACTTCCAGGGCGAAGTCCCGACCTGCGCCTGGAAGTGGCGGCCGAACGAGCGGGTGCTGTACCCGATGTGCTCGGCCATGTCGGCCACGCTGAGCGGTTGGTCCAGCCGTTCGTCCAGCCAGTTCAGCAGTGCCGCCATGTCCACGGTGGTCGCCGTGGGCGTGGCGTGCTCGACGAACTGGGCCTGGTCCCCGGAACGGTGCGGCGCCACCAGCGTCCGCCGGGCCACCTTCGTCGCCACGTCGGCGCCGAAGTCCTCGCGCACGATGTGCAGGCACAGGTCGATGCCCGCGGCGACCCCGCCGGAGGTCAGCACCTGACCGTCGGCCACGTAGAGCACGTTGTCCACCACCCCGGCCGAGGGGAAGAGGTGCTGCAACTGGTCGGTGACCGCCCAGTGCGTCGTCGCCTTGTGGCCGTCGAGCAGCCCGCTGTGCCCGAGGGCGAACGCGCCGGTGCAGATCGACACCATGCGGGCACCCCTGGCCGCGGCCCGGTCGAGCGCGGCCGCGGTGCCGTCGGGCAGCGGGTCGGCGATCAGCTCGTAGCCGGGGACGATCACGGTGTCGGCCTCGGCGAGCAGTTCCAGTCCGCCGTGCGCGCCGATCGGGACCCCGCAGCCGGACGTGACCGGCAGCCCGTCCGGCGAGCACACGCGGAACTCGTAGTGCTGCGGCTCGGGATCGCGGTGGCGGTGGCCGAAGAACTGGGCCGCAGCCCCGAAATCGAGCAGCACCAAGCCCTCCAGGACGAGGACCACCACCCGATGCATGGCTGGAATGTATCACCGGATGTCGGCTGCGCCACTGGCTCCTCGCGGGCCCGTGCCGGAGGATGAGGTCCATGACCGAAGTCCTTGGCCTGACGAGGGAACTCGTCGCACTCGACACCGCCGGGCGGGCGGAGGACGACGCCATCGCCCTGCTCGCACCGAAACTGGAGGACGCCGGGTTCACGCTCGACGTCGTGCGCCTCGACCAGGGGCGGTCGACCCTGGTCGCCGAGTGGCGCACCGACCTGGACGTGCCGCCGCTGTGCCTGTCCGGGCACCTGGACACCGTGCCGCTCGGTGCGGCTCGGTGGTCGTTCGACCCGTTGCGCGCCGAACCCGACGGCGACCGCCTGCACGGGCGCGGCACGAGCGACATGAAGGGCGGGGTGGCCGCCATCGTGCTCGCCGCGATCGCCGCCGCCACCGGCCGACCGCGCCGGTCCGGGCTCCGCCTGGTGCTGACGGCCGCCGAGGAGACCGGCTCGGCCGGTGCGGTCGGCGCGGCCGAGCGGTTGACCGGCAGGCCCAGCGGGCCGCTCGTGATCACCGAACCGACCGCGAACGCCGTGGCCCACGGGCACAAGGGCGCGCTGTGGCTCACCGCGCGCGCCACCGGCGTCACCGCCCACGGGTCGATGCCGCACCTCGGCGACAACGCGATCACGAAGCTCGCCGCCGCCACCACCCGCCTCACCGACTACCGGTTCCCGGACCACCCGCACCCGGTCATGGGGGCGCCGACGTTGAACGTCGCCACGTTCCACGCCGGCCTCAACACCAACTCGGTTCCCGACCTCGCCGAGGCCACCGTGGACGTCCGCACCGTCGCGGGCCAGGACCACACGGCCGTCCTGGCGGACCTCGCCGCGTGCGCCGGACCGTCGGTGACCCTGGCTCCGCTCGTCGACCTCCCTCCAGTGTGGACGGACCCGCACCAGGAGTGGGCGGCCTCCGTATCGGAGGCGGTCGCCGACGTCACCGGCACGTCGGCACGGGAACCGCTCACCATGACGTTCTTCACCGACGCCTCCGTGCTCACCCCCGCCTTCGGCGGTGTCCCCACGGTGATCTGCGGCCCCGGCGAGCCGTCCCAGGCGCACGCCACCGACGAGTGGTGCTCGATCACCCGCCTGGCGGAGTCGGTGGCGATCCTGGAACGCCTCTGCCGCGACTGGTGCGGCCTCTGACCCCGAGCGGCGTGGTGGCCGTCCGCGAGGTCCTCACGCCTCGTTCGCGCGGTCGTTGGCCAGGAAGAAGCCGATGGCGAGCAACGGCCAGACGAACAGGGCCTGCACGGTGAGCTGGTTGGCGGGGAGTCCGGCGATCCGCCGTTCCGGGTGGGCGAACTCGGGGTCGGTCAGGGCGGCCCCCGGGGCGAGGACAGCGGGGGCCTGGGCCGCCCAGTAGAGGCCGGCGAGCGCGGTGCCCCAGCGCAGTGCGGAGCGGGGTTCGTCCGTGGGGCGCCACAGCTGCCACAGGCTCAGGGCGGCGAGTTCGAACGCGAACGCGAGGGTCTGGCCGTTGTGGAACTTGGCGTGGGGCGGCCAGTTCGGGTTGTACACGTGGGTATCGTTCCAGTCCGCGACCACCCCGCCGACCGGGGCGAACAACGCGACCGCGGAGATCAGGATCTTTCCGGTGGTGCGGCGCACGCGCGATGTGCGTGACATGGCGACCTCACTGCTTCGTCGTCGGCGCGAGACGGAACTCGGCGCCGAGGGACCTTTTGAGACTGTTCATGCCATGAATCAATTTAGTTCACGACAGGAACGATCGCAAGGTTGGGGTGCCCCGAGGGGCATGGTCAAGAACGCGCTCAGCCAACTCGTCGACCGTACCGAGAACGGCGCGGCCTGATCCAGTGTGGCCGGCCCGTTGTGACCTGACCCGCCTTGCAGTAGTTCATGTCATGAATTACTGAGGGAATGGGATGAGGCGTCATGAGCACGCAGTCATCCGGCACGTTCGCGGTCTTCGGCGGAACGGGGAAGCAGGGCGGAGCGGTCGTCAACGCGCTCCTGACCCGCGGCGCGCACGTCCGAGCCCTCGTCCGCGACACCGGATCCGACCGGGCACGAGCGCTCGCCGACAGCGGGGTCGAACCGGTGCGGGTCGAGATCGGCGACGCCGCGTCACTGTCCGCCGCGCTCAAGGGGTGGACGCGTTCTTCTTCATGACCACCCCCGAGGGGCACTCCCCGGCCGACATCGAACGGGAGACGCGACAGGGCGTCGTACTCGTCGACGCGGCGGTCGTCGCGGCCCTGCCGCGCGTGGTGTTCAGCTCGGTCGGTGGCGCCGAACGCGACTCGGGCGTGCCGCACTTCGAGTCCAAGCGCCGCGTTCCTGCTCGGCACCGCGGAAGCGCCCGGCGGCGCTGTCGAGATCGCCGGCGACGACCTCACCGGCAGCGAGATCGCCGCCGCGTTCGGCGAGCACACCGGCCTCCCGGCACGCTACGAAGCCCTGCCCCTGACCGCGCTGGGTGACGACCCGGACGCCCGGGCGATGTTCCGCTGGTTCGCCGAAACCCCCGCCTACCAGGCCGACATCGCCGCGGTGAGGACGATCGAGCCGACCACCTGGGGCCTGCCGACCTGGCTGCGCTCCAGCGGCTGGACGCTCCCGACCCCAGGTCGGTGACGACCGCCCGCCGTGCTGGCCGCGCTCGGTGCCCGGACCAGGTCGGTCGTGACGATCAAGGCAGCTCCGGATCTCGTGGGACCGGGGCGGCACCGGAGGGCGTGGCCGGCTGTCGGGTCGAGTCCACCAGGGCCGTCACGGCCGGGTGCCATTCCCGGTCGGCGGGGCCGCTGAGGACGAGCCTGCGCGTCACCCGGCCGGTCAGCGGCACCAGCACCAGGTCGGACGGCAGCATCGACGCCACCAGGCCGGGCACGATCGACACGCCCACGCCCGCGCGGACCATGGCGAGCAGCGTGCCCAGTTCGCGCACCCGGTGCCGAGGGGTGAACGGGTGGCCGGCGTGCGCTTGCCGCACGTAGTGCTCGCAGCAGCCGCAGGACAGCAGGAACGGGTCGTCGGCCAACTCGGTCACGTCGACCCGCGGCAGCGTCGCGAGCGGGTGGTCGGTGCGCAGCAGGGCGTGGAAGTCGTCCTGGCCGATCGGTGAGCCGGTGCCGGGCGGCGGGTCGACCAGGACGGCGATGTCGACCGTGCCGCCCACCAGCCACTCGGCGACCTCGTCGTCCTCTCCCTCGAACACCCTCACCCGCACGTGCGGGAACTCCACCTGCCACCGGGCCATCAGGTCGGGCAGCAGGCCCTGGCACACGCTCGGCGGCGCGCCGAGCCGGACGGTGCCCCGTACGCCGCCGTGCCTGCGTTCGGCCAGGTCGGTGATCGCGACGGACGCGGCCACCGCGGTGCGGGCGTGGGCCAGGACCTCCTCGCCGAACGCCGTGGGCGCGGTCCGCCCGCGCGGGGACAGCACGGCGTGGCCGAGCGTGCGTTCGAGCGCGGCGACCGCGTGCGAGACCGCGGACTGGGTGAGACCGAGGGCGTCGGCGGCGGCGCCGAACCCGCCCTCGTCCACCACGGCGAGGTAGGCGCGCAGTTGAGCGAGGTTCAAGGCCATGAGCGCCTCTCATGTCGGGCCGGCGGTTGCTTGTTGGACTCATGATGCCCCGCCGGGTGATGCTCGCGCCGTGGGATCTCCTGGGAAGTTCGTGCTGCTGTCCGCCATCTGGGGCAGCAGCTTCGCGTTGATCAAGGTGGCGCTGGACGCGGGCGTGCCGCCGGTGCAGGTGGCGCTGGCCCGCTGCCTGTTCGGGGCGGTGGCGCTGTGGGCGGTCTGCGCGGCGCAGGGCGCGTCCGTCCCACGCGATCGGCGCACGTGGGGACACGCGGCGGTGGTCGCGCTGCTGCTCAACTCGGTGCCGTTCACGCTGCTCGCCTTCGGCGAGTCCAAGGTGGACTCGGTGCTGGCGGGCGTGCTGAACGCGACGACGCCGTTGACGACACTGGCCTTCGCGCTGCTGGTCGTGCCGGGGGAGAAGGTGACGCGGACGCGGTTGGCGGGGCTGCTGCTCGGCTTCGCGGGCGTGCTGGTGCTGCTGGGGGTGTGGCGGGGACTGGACGGCGACCTGCTGGCGGGCGGTCTGGCCTGCCTGGCGGCCACCACGTGCTACGGCGCGGGGTTCGCCTACACGCGGCGGTTCTTCTCCGGCGGGCCGCACCGGGCGAGTGCGCTGTCCGCCGTGCAGATCACCTGCGCCACGGTCCAACTGGGACTGGTCGCCCCCGTCATCTCCGGACCGCCCGCGTGGCCGGGCGCGCACGCGTTCCTGGCGTTGCTGGTGTTGGGCGCGGCGGGCACGGGGTACGCCTACGTGCTCAACCTCGACCTGATCCGGGAGGCGGGCGCCACGGTCGCGGCGACGGTCACCTACGTGACGCCGCTGTGGTCGACCGCGCTGGGTGCGCTGCTGCTGGCCGAGCCGGTGGGGTGGAACACGTTCGCGGGCGGGGCGGTGGTGATCGGCGGGATCCTGCTCGCCCGGAGGCCCTCAGCCGACAAGGTCACGACGTGAGGACCGCGGCGACCAGGAGACCGGTGCCCGATCTCCTGGTCGGAACCGTCCTCGGCGGCCGGTGGTCAGGCCGGTTGCAGCGACGCCGGGTA
>DATMCA010000729.1:0-4007 GCA_035559015.1 Umezawaea sp.
AAGCAGCGGGACTCACCAAGCACTACGGCCCCACGGTGGCGGTCGACGACCTGTCCTTCATCGTCGAGGCCGGGCGGGTGACGGGGTTCCTCGGGCCGAACGGCGCGGGCAAGTCGACGACCATGCGGATGATCCTGGGGCTGGACACGCCCAACAAGGGTCACGCGCTCATCGACGGCAAGCGGTACGTGGACCTCAAGCGCCCGCTCGGGACGGTCGGCGCGCTGCTGGACGCGAAGTGGGTGCACCCCAACCGGTCCGCCCGGTCGCACCTGCGGTGGCTGGCGAAGTCGAACCACATCTCCGAGAAGCGCGTCGACGAGGTGCTGGAGATGGTCGGGCTGACGGCGGTCGCGAAGCGCAACGCGGGCGGCTTCTCGCTGGGCATGTCCCAGCGGCTCGGGATCGCGGGCGCGCTGCTCGGCGACCCGAAGGTGCTGCTGTTCGACGAGCCGGTCAACGGGCTGGACCCCGAGGGCATCGTGTGGATCCGGCAGTTCATGCACCGGCTGGCCGCCGACGGCCGGACGGTGCTGGTGTCGAGCCACCTGCTGTCCGAGATGGCCCAGACGGCGCAGGAGCTGATCGTGATCGGCAAGGGCAGGCTGATCGCCCAGACGAGCACCGAGCAGTTCATCAAGGACGCGACCGAGGACAACGTCCGGGTGCGGTCACCGCACGAGGCGAAGCTCCGGGAACTGCTGGCCGGATCCGCGACCGTCACCAGCGACGCGGTCGACGGCGCTCTCGTGGTGCACGGCCTGGACTCGGCGAGCATCGGCGAACTCGCCGCCGCCAACGGCGTCGTGCTGCACGAGCTGAGCCCGCAGCGCGGTTCGCTGGAGGAGGCGTTCATGCAGCTGACCAAGGAGTCCGTGGAGTACCACGCGGCCGAGTCCTAGTACTTCGGCCGCCAGAAGTCGTCGTCCGGCGGTGGCGGTTCCCAACCCGCCACGACCTCGATCCGCGGCCCTCGGCGTTCACGGGCCCGGCGCCAGGCGACCAGGCCGACGACCGCCGCGAGCAGCAGGGCGCCGCCCGCGAACGCCAGCAGGGTGGTGGGGTCCACCGGGTCGTCCACGGGGGCTGCCGCCGGGTCCGGTGGCACGACGGCCCCGCCGGGCAGCAGCGGGTTGCGGTTGACCTGCGGGACGGTCGCGGTCAGCGCCGCCACCGGGTTGACCGCGCCGAACCCGGTGGCCTCGTCGCGGCCGGGCTCGGCGACGTCCGTCGCGGTCGCCACCAGCCGGTTCACCACGTTCGCCGCGCTCATGTCCGGGTACTTCGACCGCACCAGCGCGGCCACGCCGGAGACCAGTGCCGCCGCCGCGCTCGTGCCGCTGACCTGCGAGTAGCCACTCTCCGACACGGACAGCGGGGACGCCGTGACGATGTCCTGCGCGGGCGCGGAGAGCACCGTCAGGGCACCGGTGTTCGACGACGGCCACGGCGAGCCGCCCTCGACCGTGCCGGACACCGCGATGACGCCGAGGACGTTCGCGGGAGCGCCGATGTGCCGCGCGCCGTCGTTGCCGGTGGCCGCGACGACCACCACGTCCTTGGCGAACGCGTACTCGACCGCGGCCTTCAGGTCCGGTGTGGACTCCACCGGCGTGCCGAGCGACAGGTTGACCACCTCCGCCCCGTGGTCGGCGGCCCACCGAACGCCGTCCGCGACCGCACCACTGGCGAACTTCTCACCGTCGGCGCCTACGGCGACCGGCAGGATCTTCGCGCCGGGCGCGATCCCGAGCGCCCCGCCGCGCCCCCGCCCCGCGATGAGCGTCGCCATGGACGTGCCGTGCCCGTCGGTGTCCCGGACGCCGCCGTTGCCCTCCGCCGAGCCGAAGCCCGCGCCGGGCAGCAACTGGCCCGCGAGGTCCGCGACGGTCTCGTCCACACCGCTGTCCACGACGGCCACGACGACGCCGTCGCCGCGGCTGATCTCGTGCGCCGCGTACGCGTCCAGCGCTCCGAGGTGCCACTGCTCGTCCTCGATCGAACCCCCGTGGACCGGTGGCGTGACGAACAGCAGGACGAGCACCGCCAGAGCGGCCACCCTCACGGACATCCGGGCCCCCAAAATCGCCATCCGCGCACTTCAAACGTAAATGTGGTGCCTTTCACAGCATGTCGCGGATCACAAATATTCCATGTCGGCCATGTTTCCGAACCCTCATTTCGGGCACTTGGCGTAAGGCACCCGTAAACACCACGTGAACTCCGGCACAGCGCCATGACAAGCGGCTCAGGACAGGCTCAGATGGAAAGTAGCGAATCGCGTGCGGCCCCGGCACACTGCGGTGCCCTCCAGGTGTGGCCGCGTCCGCGATCGGATATCCCCCCGTCAAGGAACTCCGCGGAGGTGAACCCGTGACGGTGCTCGATCCCAACCCGACTGCCGGATACCCGGCGACCGACTTGATTCGTCCTCGCGCACGAGGTGTGCGGGTCGAACCCATGGTCGGCCTCGAATGGTCGCACGCCATCGAAGCCATGAACACGATCGACCTGGCCCAGAGCCCCGCCGACGGCAGGCGCGCCTGGATCCACCGCGCGGACGAGGAACAGGTGCTCGCGCTGTTCCGCTCGGTCCACACCGTCACGCAGAACCCGCCGTCGCCGTGGTGGCTGCGCGCGCTGCACCGCGGCAAGCTGCCGTCGCGTGCGGCGGGCTTCGCCGTCGAGGACGAGGTGACCGCGCTGCTGTCCGCCCGCCCCGGGTGGGTGTACGTGCCGTGGGCGTCCGAGGGCGAGGTCGGCTACTGGGAGTTCGTGCCGTCCGAGAGCGGTGTGTACGGACCTTCCGAGCCGACGACCGTGCAGTTCACGGACGCGCACCCCGGTTGGGTCGACCTGGTGCCGGTGCACCGCGGACCGGGGCTCCAGCAGCCCATCGCGTTCACCACGGCCGATCTGCGCGAGCAGATCGAGGACCTGGAGAACATCGCCTGACGTGCGGTTCGGCGTGGTTTGTAGGCTGTGCGGTCGTGACCCCCAGCCAGCAGACCCCGCCGAACCACCGTTCCATCGTCAGCTTCGTCCAGCGCGGTGAGCGGATGACGGTCGGCCAGCAGCGCGCGTGGGACACCCACTGGGATCGCCTGGGCCGGGACGTCAAGGAACTCCCCGCCGGTCCGGTGGACTTCTCGGCGTGGTTCGGCCGCGAGGCCCCCGTGCTGCTGGAGATCGGCTCCGGCATGGGCGAGACCACCTCCCAGCTCGTCGCCGACGCGCCCGACGTGAACTACGTGGCCGTCGAGGTCTACAAACCGGGTCTGGCGATGCTGATCCTGCGCGCCGAACTCCTGGAGGTCGACAACCTGCGCCTGCTGCGCGGTGACGCGGTCGACCTGATCACCGAGCACGTCCCCGAGGCCTCGCTGTCCGGGGTGCGGATCTTCTTCCCGGACCCGTGGCCGAAGAAGAAGCACCACAAGCGCCGCCTCGTGCAGCCCGACTTCATCTCCCTGCTCGCCTCGCGGCTCGTGCCCGGCGGGATGCTGCACCTCGCGACGGACTGGGAGAACTACGCCGACCAGATGATGGCGGTGTGCTCGGCCGAGGCGAAGCTCGACAACCCGCACGCGGCCGAGCCCGGCGGGTGGGCTCCGAGGCCCGAGTGGCGGCCCGTCACCAAGTTCGAGCAGCGTGCGGTCGAAGAGGGCCGGATCAGCCACGATCTTATGTTCCTGCGGAACACGCTCACCTGACCGTGTACTCAAGTCGCGACCCTCAGTGGTCGATGCACCACCACTGAGGGTTTCTAGATCGCTGGATCAGGTGGTTGCTGTTGATCACCCGGAGTGCCCCGTCTGGCAGTGACGTGTAATTACCCTTCGCAACTACGGTTACCGACCGTGACCGCAGTCCACAACGGAGTCAGAACGCTCCCCGAGGCAGTAGACCTCGATGCCGCGGAGGGTTTCCTCCGCATGTTCCACATCGCTCACCCCGAAGCGGGCGCCGTCAGCGCCCGGCTCGCGGACGTGCGTGCGGAAGTGGCG
>DATMCA010000730.1:0-2447 GCA_035559015.1 Umezawaea sp.
ATCCGCCGGTCCACCGGCCGGTCGACCACCGAGCCTTCCGCCACCGCCCGTTCGGCCATGGCCTTCCTGGCGCTCGCCTCGTCACCCGCGCGGCCCACGGTGTCCAGTTCGGCGACGGCCGCGTCGAACAGCGCACCCGCCCCGCCCTCGGGTCCGGTGTGGACGCAGCGGCTCGCCGTCACCACGTACCCGTCCGGGTTCACCACCACCCCGCCGCAGGTCGTCGCGACGTCGTAACCGTCCACGCCGCCGAACACCTCGCCGGTCGTCTTGTCCCGCACCCAGCCGTGCCAGCGCACCGTGACGAGCACGACGCCCGCCCGTGCCACGGCGGTGGCCTGCTCGTCGGACTGCGCCACGGCGGTGGCGGGGGGCGCGAGCGTCAGGGCGACGGCGGCCACCCCGCACAGCGCTGCTGCCCGCGCCATCAGCCGTACACCCCGTATAAGTCGGTCCGCACCCAGGTCGACCGGAAGCCGTCGGCGTCGTTGGTCTCCTGCATGGTGTCGCCGGAGCAGACGTAGTCGTCGACCTCGTTCATGGTCTCCGTGTAGGCGCCGGCCGTGCTGAGCAGCCCGCGGTGGTCGTAGAAGGACCAGGTCTGCTCGGCCTTCGTGCGGGCGAGGTAGGTGATCGCGCGGTCGGTGGCCGTCCAGGTGAACTCCGAGGTGCCCTTGCCGACGACGCGCAGTTCGACGTCCCCGTAGGTCGCCGTCATGACGATGTCGTCCTGCGTCTCCCGCATGGTCCCGTCCGGGCGGAACTCGAACTGGCGCCCCTTGCTGGTGAACCGGATCTCCGGGCGGTCGGTGTAGAACTTGACCATGAAGGTCTCCTCGACCGCTCGCCACGAGCCGACCAGGCACAGCGGGGGGCCGGGCGGCCGGGTGGTCGACGTCCTCGGGGGCGCGGAGACCTTGCTGCCGGTGGGAACGGCCGTGCAGCAGTGTTCCGGTTCGGGTTGGGACAGCACCGACGCGGTCGCCGTCGTCGCCACCCCCAGAGCGCAGGCGGCGGCCGTGAACAGCACCGCGACGGCGGATCTACCGGCTGGTGGAGGTGAATCGCTCACCACACCATGGTATTGACCGCGGTGTCGCGACTCTGCCGCCGTCAGCCGGAAGTTTCCGCTTTCCCCCGGCCGCGAAGTCCTCGTCCCGCAACGACTTGCGCCGGTTCCGGCTCGGCCGCCGCGTTCCCGGCGGCTGGTCCGGGTAGCGTCGGCGCCATGTACGTGAAGCTGTGCGGGCTGCGCACCGAGGCCGATGTCGCCGTCGCCGTGGACGCGGGCGCCGACGCGGTCGGGTTCGTGTTCACCCGGAGCGCCCGGCAGGTCGACCTGGACACGGCGAAACGGCTCGTGGCGGCCGTTCCGGCCGGTGTCCTGACGGTCGGGGTGTTCGCCGGCGTGCCCGCGGCCGAGGCGGGATCGCTGGCCGTCGCGGCGGGCGTCGGCGCCGTCCAGCTGCACGGTGACTACCCGCGTGAGGCGTTCGCCGAACTGGCCGACCTGCCGGTGGACCTGGTGCGCGCGACCGCGTTGCGCGCCGACACCGACCTGCGCGTCGGCGCGTACGGCGAGCGCTACCTGCTGCTCGACTCCCCGGTCCCCGGCTCCGGCCACCGCTGGGAACTCGACGCCCTGGCCACCCGCCCCGACGGCCCGTGGCTGCTCGCGGGCGGCCTGGACGTGGCCAACGTCGCCGACGCCGTGGCCCGCGCCCGGCCGTGGGGGGTCGACGTGTCGAGCGGCATCGAGTCGTCCCGCGGCGTGAAGGACCACGGCCTGATGCGCGACTTCGTCGCCGCGGCCCGCCTGCGCTGAACCCGCGCACCACCTCCACCGGACCTCCACACCCCGCTGGTTCGCTGGGGCGCATGGCCGACATCAGCTACCTCGACGACGTGGCCGCCTCCAGCGCCGGCCACGCCTACAAACGCGCCCTGCTGGACACCCTGGCCCCCACCCGCGCCCACACCGTGCTGGACATCGGTTGCGGCCCCGGCACCGACCTCCCCGCCCTGGCTGCGTTGGCGGGCACCACCATCGGCGTCGACCACGACCCCACCATGACCACCGAAGCCCGCCGCCGCACGGCCCACCTGCCGAACGTCCAGGTCCTCACCGCCGACGCCCACGCCCTACCCCTACCCGACCACTCCGTCGACCGCGCCCGCACCGACCGCGTCCTCCAACACGTCGCCTCGCCATCCGCGGTGCTCACCGAACTCCGCCGAGTCCTCCGCCCCGGCGGTCACGCGACCCTCGCCGAACCCGACTGGGAGACTCTCGCGGTCGATCCGGGCGCTCCGGACACCGGCCGCGCGCTCAGCCGGTACCTCCGCACCGACGTCGTGCGCAACGCCGTCATCGGCCGCCAGTTGCCCCGGTTGGCCGTGGAGGCGGGGTTGGAGGTCCGGTCGGTCGCCGGTCGGGTGCCGGTGTT
>DATMCA010000731.1:0-8377 GCA_035559015.1 Umezawaea sp.
GAAGGTCGACCGCCGCCCGCCCCGGCTGGCCGCGGGCCCACCGACCTCCACCAGCCCGGTGTCCACCAGCTTGCCCAGCTCCGCGGTCAGCTTCGCCCGCGGCAGACCGACCCGTTCCCCCAGCGCGACCCTGGAGATGGCGCCCTCGTCGCGCAGCAGCGCCAGCAGTTCGGCCTGCTGTCGCGAGCCGACCCGCGGCTGCCGCGCCGTGCCCGATGCGCTCATCACACCGCCTTCCCGAGAGCTGCTGATCACCGACCAGTGTGCAGGTTCCGCACCACCGCACGCCGACACGGCCCCCGCCACGCCGTCAGGACGACCCGAACAGAGCACGGTCGGGCCCGACGGGTGAGGGGGAACAGCTTCGGGGCATTCGAGTCCAGACGACGGCCACACCCGGTGACAGGAGCCGCGCGAGACGATCCAGGGCCGTGGCCCCGGCGGGCAGGTCCTCAGGACGACGTGGCGGCCAGTGCCTCCGGCACGTCCCGGTACATCTCCAGCGTCTGGTCGAGCATCGTGGCCCGCAGGGCGCGCAGGGGGTTCCGGGCGGGAGCCACCACGCGGAGCGGTGTGCCCTGGCGGACGCCGAGCTGGTGGTACTCCACCAGCAGCGACAGGCCGACCGAGCCGAGGAAGTCGACGCCGGTCAGGTCGACCACCACCGGACCCCGCCCCGCCGCGGCGTCGGTGAACCCCGCGGCCAGCTGCTCGCGGAGTTCCGGGGCGGTGTGCGAGTCCACCTGGCCGAACGCGCGCACGACGACCGCGTCGCCCTGCTTCTCGCGCTCGGCCCGCAGCGGTTCGACCCACTCGCCCTGACGATCATCACCGATCGACACTCGGCCTCCTGACACCGCTGCGTGCGCTCACCGCAAACCTAGCCGCTCGCGGACCGCGAGCGCCCTTCCGCAGTGGTATTCCCACCGGCGACGGTGGGTGAAACCTCAGGTCAGCAACCGGTGCCGCCACGCCCAGATCGCGATCTCGGTGCGGTTGCGCGCGTCCAGCTTGCCCTGGACGCTCGCGAGGTGCGTCTTCACGGTGGACAGCGAGATCCGCAGCTCCTCGCTGATCTCGGCGTTCGTCCGTCCTCTCGCGACGGCCAGCACGACCTCCAGTTCCCTTGACGTCAAAGGGGTGTCGGGCCGGACGAGGGTGCGGGTCGGGTCACTGGTGAAGTGGGCCAGCAGCCGCACGGTGACCGACGGGGACACCATGGACTCGCCCTTGGCCGCCGCGTGCACGGCTTCGAGGAGCAGCCGCGGGCCCGCGTCCTTGAGCAGGAACCCGCACGCGCCGGCCAGCAGGGCCGCGTAGACGTTCTCGTCCACGTCGTAGGTGGTCACCACGACCACGCGCAGCGGGTCGTCGACGGTCGGGCCCGCGAGCAGTTCGGTGGCCCGGATGCCGTCCAGCTTCGGCATCCGGATGTCCATCAGGGTGACGTCCGGCCGGAACCGCCTGGCCAGCCGCACCGCGGACTCGCCGTCGGCGGCCTCGCTGATGACCTCGATCTCCGGGTCCGCGTTGAGGATGAGCCGGAACCCGGTGCGCACCAGGGTCTGGTCGTCGGCGATGAGCACCCGGATCGGCATCAGGCCCCTTCCTCGGCGCGCAGCGGGAGCCGCGCGGTGGTGCGCCAGCGGTGGCCCGGTTCCGGTCCGGCGTCCAGGCTCCCGCCGAGCGCGGTGGCCCGCTCCGCCATGCCCACGAGACCGTAGCCGCCACCGCCCCGGACGCCTTCCACGCCGTCGTTGCGGATCTCCAGCACGAGGTGGCCGTCGGCCGTGCTGGCGCTGACCGTGACCTCGGTGGCGTTCGGGGCGTGCCGCCGCACGTTGGTCATGGACTCCAGCACGATCCGGTTCACGGTGCCCGCCAGGTCCGACGGCACCGCCGTGGCGTCCAGTTCCTCCGACACGGTCACGTCCGCGTGCCCGTCGGTGGCGTCGCGGACGGCGTCGCCGACCGTGCCGTCGGGCAGCGACGGCACGGGGTCGCTGCGCAGCATCCCGACCAGCCGCCGCATCGACGTGAGCGCCTCGGCGCCTGCCTGCTCGACCTCCCGGTACACCTCGACGGGGTCCTGGTCGGGCACCGCCGGGTTCTCCGCCAGCGAGTGCGCGGCCTGCGCGAGCACGACGATGCCGCTGACGTGGTGCGCCACCAGGTCGTGCAGCTCCCTGGCCAGTTGCAGGCGCTCGCCCTCGCGCACCCGGTCCAGCGCGGCGACGTGCCGGGCGTCGGCGTCGCGCAGCACCAGGCCGAACGCCAGCGCGGTGCCCCACATCAGGGCGGCGGGCACGGCGGCCAGCGCCACGGGCGAGTCGACGCCGTAGCGCACCACCGGCGCCGCCACGACCGCCGCGCCCGCGGCCGCCGCCAGCACCGCCGCCGACACCGGCCGCAGGCGCCTGCACCCCGCGCCCGCCAGCAGTGCGATGCCCAGGACCTCGGTGGCCACCGGCTGGGCGGCCACCTCGGCGCCGGCCAGTCCGGCGACCCCCGTGCTGATCAGCGAGAACCCGATCACCGCCCAGCCGAGCAGCGCGACCCGGTCCGGGAAGCGGCGGCGCAGGACGGCCAGCACCGCCACCGCGGTCCCCATGTACGGCACGAGGGTCGACAGCACCGGCGCCAGCACGCCCGGCGCGCTGCCCTGCCGGACCACCAGCACGCTGTCCACGACCGTCGCCACCACGAGCGCGGTGATCTCGGCGACGAGCACGCCGCGACGTGCCGGCGGTCCGGCTGAGGTCATGGGCACGATCATCCCGACCCCGTGCCCGGCGCCGCCCACCGGGCCCGCGGGTGCGCCGACCCGGCGACGGCCCGGATCCGGGAACCGTTGGGCGCCAACGGCCTGCCGGTCACCCGAACCGCTTCACGTCCGCGATGTAGGCGTTGGACGCGGGCAGGTAGCTCAGGACCACGGCGACGAGGGCGACGGCACAGCTGGCGTAGCCGACCGCCGTGTTGCCCTGCGTGGTCACCATCGAAGCGAGCTGGAGCAGCGTGATCACGGTCAGCACCACGCGCGCCCAGTTGCGGCCCGCCTTGAGCTTGAACGCGAGCCACAGGTGCACCACCGCGATCACCAGCGCGACCCCGATGGCGAAGCCGAGCCCCAGCGTGGCGGAACCCTGGATCTGCTCCTCGGTCAGGTTGTTCGGATTGGACTCCCGCAGCGCGTCGACGAGCTGTTGACGCGATCCGGCCAGCAGCACGACGGCGGCGAGACTCACGGCGGTCGAGACGAGGAAGCCGAAGAACGCCGTGATGATCGTGGTCGGAGGGGCGGGGGTGTGCGTTTCGGTAGCCATGGCCGAAAGCTATTTCCTGCCGGGATGTGGTGCAGCGCAACGACGATCCACCTAGTCCTTTCGGCCGATCCCCTAGTTCGCGGGAACTGGGGGATCGGCCCGCGCCCCTACCGGGGACCGTGGGAGTTGACCTCGCCGAGGTACCGCTGGACCTGGTCCCGCAAGGGCGTCGAAGGGATCGGGACCTGCGCGGCCTGGACGACCGCCGGGGCCCGCACCGGTCCGGAGACGGGGAACACCGAGTCCTCGTCGATCAGCGGCACGCCGGGACAAACGACGGTGCCCGGCCGGGAGTTGTGCAGCAGGAACACGTTCACCATGCCGTCCACGCACGGGTTGCCGCTGGTGGCGTACTGGCCGTGGTACGGCGCGTCGTCCACCGACACGAACCCGACGCCGGGTGCCGCGCGCACGGCGGCACGCGCCTGCTCGTAGCCCGTCTGCGGGTCCATCTCCCCCTGCACCACCAGGACGTTGGCCGCCACCTGCGCGGGCAGCGTCGGCAACTGCTGCCGGGGCGCGTCCGACCAGTACCCGCACGGCTCCGAGAGGCCGTAGGCCCAGCCGTACAAGGGGTTCAGCGGCCCCTGGCGGTCGCTGAGCGCCCGGTACCACGCGGCCGAGCGGGTCAGCTGGTCACCGCAGGCGACCGCGAACCGGGTGCCGGGCACGTCGGTGTAGTCCGGACCGGCCGCGCTGATCCGCACGGGGGTCAGGTCCGCCGCGGGCACGCCGAACTCGGCGCGTGACACCGCGTCCAGGCGTTCCAGCAGGTCCGGCCCGACTCCCGTGAGCGCCGCCGGGCCGCCGTCGGCGCTGTTGGCGGACACCACGAACACCAGCGTGGCGAGCAGCCAGCCGAACTCGCTGCCCATGCCGACGAACGCGCGGTCGTAGTTGTCCGGCGGGAGCTGGTGCGCGGCGAAGTACCCGCGAGCCCGTTCCCAGGTCGCCTTCGCCTCCGCCGGGGTCGTGCCGACGACCTCCGGGTAGTGCCTCGTCATCCACGGCAGGTACTGGACGTCGAACTGCCGCTGGTCGATCTCCGGGAACGCCTCGAACGCCGCCTGGAGCCTGCCCTGCCAGTTCACGCTGGAGTCGAGCACGACCTTCCCGGTGTTCGCCGGGAACAGCGACGCGTACTTCGCGCCGAGCCACGTGCCGTAGGAGTAGCCGAGGTAGTTGAGCTGCCGCTCCCCCAGCAACCGCCGCACGAGGTCCATGTCGTGCGCGGTCTGCCACGTGGTGACGTACGGCGCGACGGCGTCGCTCTGGCAGGCCTCGGCGATGGCGCGCGGGAGCCGCTGGTGCTCCGCGACGCTCTGCGCGGATCGGTCGCGCGCGTCCAGCAGGCCCTGCGGGAGGCGGCCGGTCGGCACGTGGCACTGGAACCCGCGGTCCTGCGGCGACGTGCCGGTGCCGCGGGGGTCCATGCCGATGAAGTCGTACTCCGCGTTCACCGCGGGTTGCAGCCCCGCCACGGAGTTCGCGAACGCGGCACCCTGCCCGCCGGGTCCGCCGGGGTTGAGCAGCAGCACGCCCTTCCGCTCGCCGGTCGCCCTCGACCGGCTCAGCGAGACGCGGAGGTCGACGCCCGCGGCCGGATCTGCCCAGTCCCGCGGCACGGTGATCAGCGCGCACTCGACGGCGGGCGCGCCTCCGGCCGGGGTGAACGGGCACGCTCCCCAGGTCACGGCCTGACCGGTGTACGGGTCGAGCGGGTCCGCGTACGCCGGTGCGGCCGTCGTGAGCACGGCCAGCGCGATCACCGCCGCGCCCCTTGTCCTTCGTCGCATGATGGCCCTTCGGATCGGTTGTGGGCCAACGATCCTGTCGGGCCGCACCGCCCTCCCGCCTCGGCCGTGAGCACGGGATCCGGCGCGCACCTGGTCCTCGGGGACTAGGGAGCCGGGGGCGTGGGTACGGTTCGGCGGTGGCACAGGTCTTCATCCAGCCCTCGTACGGCACGCCCGAGGCGCGCCGGTACGGGGCGGCGACCCTGGACAACCTCGTGCCGTTCACGGACGCCGGGCACGCCGACCTGCTGGCCCCGGCCGACCTCGCCCGGCTGACCGCCGTGCACCCGAGCGGCAGCGCGCGGTTCTGGGGCGCCACGGCCAAGCACGACAGGCGGATGGACACGGTGGCCACCGGTGACGTCGTGCTGCTCACCGGCCGGAAGCACGTGCTGGCGGTGGGCGAGGTCGGCCACGGGTTCCGCGATCCCGGGTTCGCCCGGCGCCTGTGGGACCCGGCTCCGGGCAAGTGCGTCTGGGGCAACGTCTACAGCCTGCGCGGGTACTGGCCGGTCCGGCTGCCCTACGAGGCGATCTGGGCGCTGCCGGGGTTCACCGTCGGCGACAACTTCATGGGGCTGCGGTTCCTGGACGCCGAGAAGTCGGCCGCCGTCCTGGCCCTCGTCGCACCGGAGACGGTGCGGAGCCCCGAACCCTCCTAGCGCAGTCGCCGTTCGAGCCAGGGCAGGGCGCCGAAGCCCAGTCGGCGCTTGGCGGCGGCGATCGGCTCCAGTCCCGGGGGCATCACCGACAGCCCTCCGCCGACCAGGAAACCGGTGTGGGCGGCGAGGATCGCGTCGATCCGCTCCGGGCCGCCCGGAACGCGGGACGCGTGGGCCGCCAGGACCGGGTCGGGGTCGTGGCCGTCGGCCGCCGCGCTGGACAGCAGCGTCACCAGGTCGACCAGCGGAGCACCGGCCCTGGCGTGCGGCCAGTCGACGACCACGACGCGCCGGGGCGTGAGCAGGACGTTGTGCGGGTAGAGGTCGAAGTGCACCAGGGAGTCGCCCCGTGCCGCGGCGAGGCCCTCGCGTTCCAGTTCGACGAGCCTCGGCAGGTGGTCGGCCGCCCACGGCGAGTGCTCCGCCACGTGCGCCCGCCGGTCCGCCAGCGCTGCCCAGCCACCCAGCCTGAGGTGATCGTGGGACAGGCCCGCGGGCGCCGGGACGTCGCCACGGGCGAGCAGGGCGGTGACGACCCGGTCCAGTTCCGCGGCGTCCCACGGTTGGCGCGGCTCGACGCCGTCCACGGCCTCGAACGCGAGCCCGACCCAGTGCCCGTCGTCGAAGGCGCCGAGCAGTCGCGGTGCCCCGGCCGAGGCGGGCAGCACGGCGGTGACCTCCGCTTCGGCGCGGTGCAGGGCCGCGTCAGCCGGCCACCGGTCGACGTCGACCGCCTTGACGAAGACCCGGTGGCCGTCCGCGCGGGTCAGCACGGACGCGAAGCCGGGCGAGAACCCGCCGGGGCAGGTGCGGGCCTCGACGACCGGGCCGCCGACCACCCGCTCGACCGCCACCCGGACCGGTGCCGGGAGACCGTCCCACACCGGCCGGTCCTTGCTCGCGCTCACGGTTCCCGTCCTCACGGCCGCGGTCCACGTCACGGCGTCCACAGCGACCTGTCCGGTGGCCCCTCAGGTGAGCAGGTCGTCGCAGGTGATGGCCCGGTTGGGCAGCGGGCTCCCCGGTTGGGCGCGCAGGCCGTCGAGCATCAGCGCCATGCAGCGCTCGGCCGCGCCCTCGATGCTGTCGAGCTTGTCCGGCAACTGCCGCATGAGCAGCACGAACAGCATCGCCACGTCCCCGGTGCCGATGTCGGGCCGCACCTGGCCCTCCGCCTGGGCCCCCTTGACCATGTGGTCGAGGTCGGCCAGCAGCACCCGGCGGAACCGCTCGGTCGTCGGGTCGCCGCGGATCACCGCGCCCGCCTGGGCGGAGATCATCGCGAGGTGGATGGTGAGCCGGAGTTCCCGCGAGTACCGCACGAACCGGACGAGCGCGTCCCACGCCGTCGGCTCCTCCTCGATGGAGGCGCGCGCCTCGGCCATCGCGCGGGTGAAGCTGTCCAGCGCGACCTCCCGGATCAGCGTCCGGCGGTCCGGGAAGCGCCGGTAGAGCGTGCCCACGCCGACCGTGGCGGCGCGTGCGATCTCCTCCATCGGGGCGTCCGGCCCCTGCGCGACGAAGATCGTCCGGGCGGCCGCGATGATCTGGTCGCGGTTGCGCCGGGCGTCGGCACGCAGCGGCGTGCCGGGGTCGACTGCCATGTGGCTGCGCCTTTCCACTCGATCCGGGCGCCCGATTCTCGCACGCCGGTGATCGCAACCGGGCGTAACGGAAACCGGGGAGCATCACCCCGAAGTAGGTGGACGATTTTCTTCCGCTTCGCTAACTTGGAGTAAAAGCGGAAGGTAATCCTCCGCATACTCACGGTTCACACCGAGGTCGAACAAGAGGAGATCGAGATGACGGAAGCGACGCAGATCCGCCCCGAGCGGTTTCCGCTGGCCAGGGAATGCCCCTTCGCGCCACCCAAGGAGTACCGCGACCTCCGCGAGCAGGAGCCGATCGCGCGGATCCACCTGCCCGAGGGGAAGTGGGCCTGGGCCGTCACGCGGCACGAGGACGTGCGGACGGTCCTGTCCGACCCGCGGTTCAGCGCGGACCGGACGAACCCGGACTTCCCGGTCCTGGCCACCGGCGGTCGGCTCCGCCCGCGGGACGACAAGGCCGAGAAGTCCCTCATCTCCATGGACGCCCCCGAGCACGGCCCGGCCCGGCGCGCGGTGCTCGGGGAGTTCACCGTGCGCCGGATGGAGGCGCTGCGCCCGCGCATCCAGGAGATCGTCGACGAGCGGATCGACGCAATCCTGGCCGGCCCCCAGCCCGCGGACCTGGTGCGCGAACTCTCGCTGCCGGTGCCCTCGCTGGTGATCTGCGAGCTGCTCGGCGTCCCCTACAGCGACCACGAGTTCTTCCAGGGGCACACCGCGACGATGGTCGACCGGCTCAGCACCGGTCAGGCCCGCCAGGCGGCCGTCGGCGCCATCGAGTCCTACCTGAGCGACCTGATCAAGGTCAAGGAGGGCGACCCGTCCGAGGACGACCTGCTGGGCAGGCAGATCCTCAAGGGCCGCGAGGAGGGCACGTACCGGCACGAGGCGCTGGTGGCGCTGGCCTTCCTCCTGCTGGTCGCCGGGCACGAGACGACGGCGAACATGATCTCGCTCGGCACGGTGGCGCTGCTGGAGAACCC
>DATMCA010000732.1:0-2138 GCA_035559015.1 Umezawaea sp.
TGGGTCGGACGGGTCCAGAATCCACTGGGAGCGGCCGGTGATCCAGCCTCGGCCGGTGATGGTTGGGAGCACCGCCGGCCGGTCCCCGATCGTCGTCTCGCCAACCAAGCGGGCGACGAACTCGCTGTCGATGATGCTGCGGTGGAAGAAGTCCTCACCGATCCTCAGTTGCCCGCGCGCATGAAGCGCGGCCATCCGTGAGCTGGTGCCCGTGCCGCACGGCGATCGGTCCAGGGCACCAGTCCAGGTGGCTGGGTCGTCGCGGAGCAGCGGCCCATTGTTCAGGACCACCGTGTTGCGAGACACAATCCCGGGTACGCGGTCGCCCGAGTGCAGCATGATCAGGTTCACGCCGCTGATCTCGGGGTTGATCGGATGGTTGACCCGGATCTGGTCCAGGGCCGCGAGTTTGATCATGGCGCCCGCCCGCGCTAATTCCTTGCCGCGGGCGGGGTCGAGAACGAGTCCACAGTTGCGGACATCTGTTTGGGCGAAGAACTGTCCGCCGAACACAATGTCCAACGGGATGGTCCCGATTTCGGGTACGGCGAGGGGATAGTCGAGCTCGACTACATAGGCCGGCACGTTGGCCACCGTGACCGACCGTACCTTGGGTCCGTCCATGTGGGCGGTCGTACGGACAACGCCGACTGCGGTGTCGATGACGACTTCGACGCTGGGAGCATTCTTCGGGACCGGCACGATGCCGGCCTCGAGGGCGGCGGTAACCGCGCAGATGGTATTGCTACCCGACATAGGGGTGAAGCCGCCCTGCTCTAGAACGACGATCCCGAAGTGGGCTCCAGGTGTCACCGGCGGCAAGATCAACACGGCGCAGAGAGCCGGATGGCCGCGGGGTTCATGCAGCAGCAGCTGCCGCAGCCAGTCCAGCTCGGCGCGGCAGTAGGCAAGCCGCTCCGCCATGGTGGAGCCGTGGACTAGCCCGGCTGCACTGGTCACAATGCGGCTGGGCTCGCCCTCCGCGTGAACCTCGACAGCATCCAGGGTGACCGGTTCATCCATGTCAGGCCCGGGTCATCGTTGGGCAGGGGTCTCCACACCGGCCGCCCTCAGCAGCGCGGCGAGTTGATCACGCTTCTCAGCCGAGAGCGGCAGGACTGGCAGTCGGGCCGGACCGGCGGAGTGACCGATCAGGTCCAGGCCGGCCTTCACACCGGCGACGTAGTTGACCGACTCCAAGAAGTCGCTGATCGCCCAGAGCCCACGCCACACCTCACGGCCGCGGACCAGGTCACCCTTCTCGGCCAGCACCTCCCACAACTCAACGGCCAGTTCGGGCACAATCCCGGCCGCGCCCCACACCGCCGCCTCGGCACCGGACGCAATGCCGAAGAATGTGAGGGTGTCCCAGCCGTTGAACGCCTTGATCTTGTCGCCACGGGAGCTGAGCAGATCGGCCAGCGCGACGGCGTCACCGGAGGTGTCTTTGAGGTAGTCGACGTGCTCGATGTCGCCGAGTTCGGCGATCTGGTCCGCCGTCAGGTGCGCCCCGGTGATACCGGGAATGTTGTAGTAGACGATTGGCACGCTGATGGCGTCGGAGACCGCGGTAAGGAACGCCTTGAGGCTGTCGAAGTCCAGCGGATCATAGAACGGCGGCACGACCATGACCGCGTCGGCGCCCGCCTTCTCGGCGAACTTGGCCAGCTCGACGGTGCCCTGGGTGGTGAGCGTCCCGACACCAGCGATTACCGGTACGCGGCCGGCGGCCGCCTCGACGTAAACCTCGATGACCCGACGGTGCTCCTCAGGAGTGAGCGAGGTGAATTCCCCGGTGCTGCCGGTCGGTACCAGGCCGTGAATGCCGGCCGCGATGAGGCGGTCGACCTGTTGGCGCAGATTGTCCTCGTCGACCTCCGAGCCGTCGGCGGTGAACGGTGTGACGACCGCGGCTAAAATGCCGCGCAGGTTCAGATTGGACAACGGGTGGTCCTTTCGGTCTGGTCTCAATTGTCTGTGAGGGAGTGGTCTGATCTATAGACGGCATCTGACAGCTTCGGCTCCTGGGCGCCGCGCGGCGGTCACCAATGAGGACCTGCGCCTCGAGGTCAAACTGCCCGACCAGATGAGCTACTTCCGGTAGTTTGTCAGACGATCAGCGTATTTGACAAGTAGCC
>DATMCA010000733.1:0-11191 GCA_035559015.1 Umezawaea sp.
CGTGCGGGATGGCCGCGCGCAACCGCTCGGCCCACGGCGGACCGCAGATGAAGTCGTGCGCTCCCACCACGATCAGCGCGGGCACGGTGGTCCGCTCCAGCTCCTCGCGCACGTCGAACGGCTCCGGCTCCACGCCGAGGTCGGGGGCGCGCCACGCCCGCACGCCGTCGCGCAGCGGCCGGAACTCCTCCTCGCGGCCCCAGTAGTCCGCGAAGTAGGCGGGCAGCAGGTCGCGGAGGAGGTCGGTCTTCCCGTCGTCGTCCAGGTCCTCGCCCAGCCTGCCGAACGCCGAGGCGACGGCCGCCGCCTCGGGGTGGTCGGCGTGCCGCTCGGCGAACAGCCCGACGTTGGCGACGGCGTGGCTCCAGAACTCCTCGCCGGTGTTCGGCGACGTGTCGTACAGCACGGCGCCCGCGACCCGCTCGGGGTGCGCGAGGAGGTACCGCTGGACGACGAAACCGCCGTGCGAGTGCCCGAGCAGGGCCACCCTCGGCACACCGAGGTGCTCCACGACGGCGTGCAGGAAGCGCTGGTAGGTGGTCAGGTTGTAGTCGGTGGGGTCGGCGAGCCCGCCGGACTCCCCCGTGCCGACGGGTTCGAGGTGCACCATCGTCAGGCGCTGTTCCAGGACGGGCATCCGCAGGTACTCCCAGGCGATGCCCGGACCTCCGGAGTGCACGACGCAGACGGGGCCGGAGCCCGCCACGTGGTAGCGCTGGACGACGCCGTCGACGTCGATCGAGTGGGTGCCGGGGGACAACGGGTTCACGGGGCCCTCATCGGGTAGGGATCGGTTCACACCAGCACGATGCGGACGATCCGAGGAAGTTCGGTCCCACGCCTGTGACCCCGGCCACTACGGTGTCGGGTGGAACAGCCTCAGCCGGTGGAAGCGGCCTCCGCGCCGCGTCATCATCCAGATCACGGCGGGCGGGCAGTGCCCCGGATCGCCCGGCGGGCTGAGCAGGTCCATCTCCCACAGGGTGATGTCCTTGCTGACCAGCGCGGAGGCGAACCTCTGCCGCACGCCCGCCTCCAGGTCGCCGTTCATGCCCGCGACCATCAGGTCGGTGCCGCCGCGCTCACCGGCTCCGCCGAGCAGTTCCGCGTTCGCCGCCCACCGGTCCGCCACGACCTCGGCGAACGCCCCGCGCTCGGCCGCCGCCAGCGTGTCGAGCGCCTCGGCGCGGCTGGCCGCCGTCAACGCGCCCACGTCGTCGTGCCCGAGGTCGGCGGTGGCCAGCAGCGCGCTCGACAGCGACGCCCGTGCCGCGCTCAGCCTGCTGCGCACCGTCCCGACGGGCACCTCGCACGCCGCCGCGATCTGCTCGTACGAGGTCGTGGCGCTGAAGTGCCTCAGCAGCACGGCCATCCGCAACGGCTCGGACAGCTCGCCGATCGCGTGCCACACCCAGTCCCGCAGCGCGCCGTTCTCGACGACCTCCTCCGGTGTCGGACCGGCCGCGGCGAGCGACTCGGCGAGCGGCGCGATCGGGCGTGCGGCGCGCAGCCTCATCCGGCACGCGTTGCGCGTGACCATCCGCAGCCACGGCCCCACCGAGGCCGGATCGCGCAACTCGCCGAGGTGGCTCAGGGCCGCCAGCGACGCGTCCTGCACGGCGTCCTCGGCGTCGGGCCCGTACCCGAGCACGCCCAGCGCGACCGCCCGCATGTCCGCCCGGTGCCGTGCCAGCAGCAGCCCGAGCGCGGCCACCTCACCGGCCTGCGCGCTCCGGACCAGCTCCACATCGGACGGGACACCGGACTCCACGACCGCTCCTCTCCTGGAACACGTGCGATTTCGACCTGGTGTCCTCGAAGGACGGACGCCTCAACCGAGCCGGGCGAGCTGGTCCGGCGACAGGCGGAGGTCGGCGGCGGCGACGTTCTCCGCCAGGTGGACGGGGTTCGCGGTGCCGGGGATCGGCAGGACGACCGGCGAGCGCGCGAGCAGCCACGCCAGCCCGACCTGCGCGGGTGTGGCACCGAGTTCGGCCGCCACCGCGCCGATCCCGGCCGCCTGACCGGTCGCCGCGCCGAGCACCGGTCGCCACGGCAGGAAGGCGATGCCCGCCGCCTCGCACGCCTCCAGCACGGGTTCGTGTTCGCGGTCGACGAGGCTGTAGCGGTTCTGCACGCCGGCGATGTCGACGACCTCCCGCGCCCGCCCCAGTTCGGCGGTGGTGACCTCGGACAGACCGATCCGGCCCACCTTGCCCGCGTCGCGGAGTTCGCGGAGCGCGCCGAGCTGGTCCGCGAGCGGCACGGCGGGGTCGATCCGGTGCAGTTGCAGCAACTCCACGCGCTCGACCCGGAGCCTGCGCAGGGCGTGGTCCACCTGGTCGCGCAGCACCTCCGGTCGTCCGTTCAGCTCCCACTCGCCGCCGGGCCCCGTGCGCGCCACGCCGACCTTGGTGGTGATGAGCAGGTCGGCCGGGTACGGGTGCAGGGCTTCGGCGAGGAGTTCCTCGTTGGCGCCACCGCCGTAGAGGTGGGCGGTGTCGATCAGCGTCACGCCCAGCTCGACGGCCCGGCGGGCGACGGCGATGGCGGCGGCACGGGCGTCGTCCGGTTCGGTCGGCAGGTGCATCGCGCCGAACCCGAGTCGCCGCACCTCCAGGTCTCCGCCGATGCGGAACGTGCTCGACACCTCTCGGCCCCCTTCGTCGAGGGGCAACCGTAGCCGGGCGCCCCGCAGGCCGCCGGAGACCCTCTCTCGACCGCGTGACCAGCACGAACAGGACGGGCGCCCCTGCGGGTCACCGCCGGTGGTAGAGCGGGCTCCACCACGAGGACGCCCCTTGCCTGCACTGATTTCCACAAGATCCATTCCTAGCCTTTGAGCATGACCACGAACCAAGCCGCCGTCCCCGGCCGCGCCCCCTCGAACGGCCTGCGGGCGCTGGTCCAGCGCTTCCCGCTGACCACGTTCTTCACCCTCGCCAACGGCATCAGCTGGCTCGTGTGGGTGCCGTACATCCTGTCGCTCGACGGGTTCGGCGTCCTGCACTTCCGCTACCCGGACCTGCTGATGGGCAACCAGCTCACCGCGATCCTGCCCGGCGCGTACCTCGGCCCGCTCACGGCCGCGTTCACCGTCACGGCGATCACCGAGGGCCGCGAGGGCCTGCGGCGCTGGCGGAGGCGGCTGTTCCAGTTCCGGGCCGGTGTCGGGTGGTACGCGTTCGCGCTGTTCGCCGTTCCGATCGCGGTCCTGGCGGGCACGGCGGCGATGCCCGGTGCCGAGGACGCGATGCGCGTGCCGTCGCTGATGGTGTTCGCGATCTACCTGCCGATGCTGGCGATCCAGCTCCTCACCACCGGCCTCGCCGAGGAGCCGGGCTGGCGCGACTTCGCCCTGAGCCGCTTGCAGGAGCGCCACCACCCGATGGTCGCCACGTTCATCCTGGGCACCCTGTGGGCCCTCTGGCACGCCCCGCTGTTCCTCACCCCGTGGGGCGGCCCGGACGTCGGCGTCGAGACGCTCGTCCGGTTCTTCATCACGGCCATGGAGATGAGCTTCCTGATCACGCTGGTGTACAACAAGGGCCGTCAGAGCCTGCCGCTCGTCATGCTGCTGCACTGCTCGATCAACAACTTCCAGTCCATCGCCTTCTCCGAGATCTTCCCCGAGGCGAACGAGCTGTGGCTCTGGGGTCCGACGCTCGGTCTCGGCGCGCTGAGCCTGATCGTCATCGGCCTCTCCCGCGGCAGGCTCGGCTACACCGCTCCCGTCGAGGCGAAGGTCGAGGCCCTCGCATGAGCCGCGCGCTGACCACCACGACCGTCGGCACGAGCGCGCTGCGCCTGGAGTCGGTGACCAAGACCTACGGTTCCGGCGAAAGTGCGGTGACCGCGCTCCGCGACGTGTCCATCGCGCTCGACCGGGGCACGTTCACCGCCGTCATGGGGCCGTCGGGGTCGGGCAAGAGCACGTTCCTGCACTGCGCCGCCGGACTGGACAAGCCGACGTCCGGCAGCGTGCGGCTCGGCGACGTGGAGCTGGCCGAGATGAAGGAGGCCGCGCTCACCGCAGTGCGGCGCGAGCGGGTCGGGTTCGTCTTCCAGGCCTACAACCTGATGTCCGCGCTGACCGTCGAGGAGAACGTGGCGCTCGTACCGCGGCTGTCCGGGCACGCCCTGGACCGGGCGTGGCTGCGGGAACTGCTGAACCGGGTCGGCATGGCCGACCGCGCCGACCGGCGGCCCTCGCAGCTGTCCGGCGGCCAGCAGCAGCGCGTCGCCATCGCCCGCGCACTGGTGAACCGGCCGGAGGTCGTCATGGCCGACGAGCCGACCGGCGCGCTCGACACCCGCACCGGCCGCCAGGTGCTGGAGCTGTTCCGGCAGCTCGTCCGCGAGCTGGGGCAGACCGTGCTGATGGTGACCCACGACCCGGTCGCCGCCTCGTACGCCGACTCCGTGGTGTTCCTCGCCGACGGCCGGATCGTCGGGCGCCTGCACCACCCGACCGCCGCGCAGGTGTCCGAGTTCATGACCCACCTCGGGGAGGTGTGACCGGTGTTCTCCCTCGCCTGGAGCACGATCAAGGCCCGCCGCGGTGGTTTCATCGCCGCCTTCGTCGCCCTGTTCTGCGGCGCCGCGGTGATCACCGCGAGCGGTGTCCTGCTGGAGTCCGGACTGCGGTCCGGTGTCGCGGCGGAGCGCTACGCCGCCGCGAGCGTGGTGGTCGGCGGCGAGCAGTCCCACGCCGCCAGCGCGGGTCCGTCCACCCCGTTCGCCGAGCGCGTCACGCTGCCCGCCGACGCGGCCGACCGGATCGCGAAGGTGCCCGGCGTCCGCCAGGCCGTGGCCGAACGCACCGTCGAGGTCACCGTGCCGTCCGCGAAGACCGCGGTCCCGGTCTACGCCCACGGCTGGTCGTCCGCGGGACTCGCGCCGTTCACCCTGGCCGACGGCAGGCAGCCGGAGGCACCCGGCGAAGCCGTGCTGGACAAGGCGCTCGCCGCCGGCGCCGGACTGTCCACAGGGGACACGACCACGATCGCCGTCGGGTCCGTCCCCGCTGACTACCGGGTGGTCGGACTCGTCACGGCGCCGGTGCTGACCCGCCAGTCGGCCGTCTTCGTCACCGACGCCGCCGCCACGGCGCTGTCCGACCGGGTCACCGCGGTCGGCGTGGTCGCCGAGTCCGGCGTGGACGCGGGCGACCTCGCGGACCGGATCACCACCGCGGTCGGCCTGGCCGCCTACACCGGTGCCGCGATCGGCGACGTGGAGTTCCTCGACGTCGGCCAGGCGCGGAGCTTCCTGACGCTGCTGTCCTCGTCGCTCATGGGCACCATCGCCATGGTCGTGCTGTTCGTCGTCTCCTCCACGCTGGCCCTCTCGATCCAGCAGCGGCGGCGGGAACTGGCCGTGCTGCGGGCCATCGCCGCCACGCCCAGGCAGATCCACGAGATGATCCGCGCCGAGGTGCTGCTCGTGTCGATCGCGGGCGGCCTGCTCGGCTGCCTGCCCGGTTTCGCCGTGGCCGGACTGCTCCGGGACGCGTTCGCCGCCGCGGGCGTGCTGCCCGCGGACTTCGCCCTCGCGTTCAGCCCGCTCCCCGCGGTCGCCGCGCTCCTGCTGTGCGTGCTCGGCGGTGTGACGGCCGGGTACTTCACGGCTCGCAAGCTCGCCAAGGCCAGGCCGGTGGACGCGCTCGGCGAAGCCGCCGTCGAACCCAAGGCCCTCGGCTCGACCCGGCTGCTGGTCGGCGTGGGCTTCCTCGCGGTCGGCGTGGCGACGGGCATCGTGGTGCCGCTGCTGGTCCCGGGCATCGCCGGCGTCAGCGGGGCCGCCGGATCCGTGCTGCTGCTGATGGTCGGCACCGCCATGCTCGGACCGCACCTCATGCGGGTCGCCACGGCCACCGCCGCCCCGGTGCTCAACCGCGGCCGGATCAGCGGCTACCTCGCCGTGGCCAACACCAGGGCCAACGCCCGGCGGCTCAGCGGCGCGGTGATCCCGCTCGCGCTGGCCGTGGCGATGGCCGCGGTGCAGATCTTCACCATCACCACGGCCAACGCCGCGGCGGCCGACCAGGTCGAGGCCGGGGTGACGGCGGACTACGTGCTGGCCGGTCCCTCCGGCCTGGCCCCGGAGGTCGTGACCGCCGTGCGGGCGGTGCCCGGCGTGCGGACCGCGTCACCCGTCGTCCGGAGCCAGGTGCTGCTGGAGTACCGGATGTTCGACGAGGTCGAGATCGAGCCCTACGCGGCGCAGGGCATCGCCCCGGAGCACGTCGGGTCGACCATGGACCTCGGGATCACCTCGGGCTCGCTGGCCGACGTGCGCGGCGAGTCGGTCGCGCTGAGCACCAGCGCCGCCGAGACCGCGGGGGTCGGGATCGGCGACACCGTGCACGGGTTCCTCGGCGACGGCGCGGAGACGGACCTCAAGGTGGTCGCGCTCTACGCCAACGGGCTCGGGTTCGGTGACGTCACGGCGTCGCACGACCTGCTCGCCGCGCACACCGCGACCGGGTTCGACGACTCGGTGCTGGTCTCCGCCGACAACGCGACCGCGGACGCCGGACTGCGCGAGCTGGCGGCGAAGTACCCCGGTCTGGCCGTCCTGGACCGCTCGGCGTTCGCCGGCGCGCAGCAGGACGCGCGGGCCCAGCAGTCCTCGACCAACCTGATCGGCAACGGCTTCCTGCTGCTGTACCTGGTGATCGCCGTGGTGAACACGCTCGTGATGGCCACCGGGGCACGTCGGCGGGAGTTCGCGATGCTGCGGCTGATCGGCACGAACCGCAGGCACGTGGCCCGGATGATGACGCTGGAGGCCGGGGTCGTGGTCGGCGCCGCCGTCGTGATCGGCACGGCGGTCGCGGTCGTACCGCTCATCGGGATCAGCGTGGCGACCACGGGGAGCTTCCTGCCCACCGTCGACCCGCTCGTCTACGGGGTCGTGGTGCTGGTCACCGCGGTCATCGGGTTCGCCTCGATCGTGCTGGCCACCCGGTCGGCGCTGCGCGGCCGTCCCGTCGACGCGGTCGGCGCGGGAGCCTGACGTGGTCGGGCCCCGGCACGTGCCACGATTGCCCACCCAGTCGTCCGAAGAGGAGTTGTCGCCGTGACCGATCGTCGGCAGTGGCGCGAGGCGTGGAAGTTCCTCGCCCTCACGATGCTGGTCGGGTTCCAAGCCGTGGTCGCGCTCCTGGCGATGATCGTGTGCGTGGCGATGGTCGTCACGCTGCCGCTGCTCCCCCGCGTCGTCCGGTTCGCCCGCCGTCTCGCGGCGGGCGAACGGGACCGCGTCGGCCGCTACCTGGCGACCGCGATCCCGCCACCGCCCGCGGGCACCAGCGGCAGCGTCGCGGAGGTCGCGACCAACCCCCACGACCGCCGGGACGCCCAGTGGCTCGCGTTCCAGGGCACCCTCGGCCTGCTCGCGGGGTCCGTGGCCATCGGCTCGCCCGCGGGCGTCGTGCAGAACCTGTTCGTGGCGGCGTTCTGGCCCTTCATCCCCGGCGCGGCCACGACGCTGGACACGTCGGTGCAGTCCTGGGGCGGCGCGGCCGTCGCGGTGGTCATCGGCGCCTTGTACGGCCTCCCGAGCCTGGCGCTGGTGCCGCTGGCCCGCTGGTGGGCCAGGGCCAGCGCGGCCCGGCTCGCGCCGTCGAAGCAGTCGCTCACCGAACGCCTCGCCGAGGTCACGGCGACGCGGGCGGCGGCGCTGGAGGCCCACGGCACCGAACTCCGGCGCATCGAGCGCAACCTGCACGACGGCACGCAGAACCGGCTCGTCGCCGTGGTGATGCACCTCGGCATGGTGGAACGGGCGCTGACCCGCGATCCGGCCGCGGCGCTGCCGATGGTCGTCACGGCGCAGAAGGCGGCCACCGACGCGCTCGCCGAACTGCGCGAGGTCGTGCGGGCGATCTACCCGCCCGTCCTGGTCGACCGGGGGCTCACGGGCGCGGTGGCGTCGCTCGTGGGGCACTGCGCGATCCCGTGCACCCTGGACGAGCACCCGATCCCCCGCCTGCCCGCGGCCGTGGAGGCGGCGGCCTACTTCGTCGTGGCCGAGGGGCTCACCAACGCCGTCAAGCACAGCGGTGCCGACCGGATCGCGGTGAGCCTGCGCACCGAGGGCGACGCGCTGGTCGTGGAGATCACCGACAACGGCCGCGGTGGAGCCGACCAGGCGCACGGCAGCGGGCTGGCGGGCATCCGGGGCCGGGTCGCCGCGTTCGACGGCACCACCATGATCGACAGCCCTCCCGGTGGACCCACTGTGTTGCGGGTGGACATCCCTGCGGGACCATGAGCCGTGCGCATCGTGATCGCCGAGGACGACGCCCTGCTCCGGGAAGGCCTGACGCACCTGCTGCGGGCCGAGGGCATGGAGGTCACCTCCGCCGTCGACAACCCGGATGACCTGCTGGCCGCGCTCGCCGCCGACCGGCCGGACGTGGCCGTCGTCGACGTCCGGATGCCGCCGACGTACCGCGACGAGGGGCTGCGCGCCGCCGTCCAGGCGCGGAAGCGGTGGCCCGGCCTCGCGGTGCTCGTGCTGTCGGCGCACGTCGAGGAGAGCTACGCGACCGACCTGCTGGCCGACGGCGCGGGCGGGGTGGGCTACCTGCTCAAGGAGCGGGTCGGCAAGGTCGCCGACTTCCTCGACGCCCTGGAGCGGGTCGCCGCGGGCGGCACCGCGATGGACCCCGAGGTGGTCGGCCAACTGCTGGTGCGCCGCCGGGCCGACGACCCGCTGCAACGCCTGACACCGCGCGAGCGGGAGGTGCTGGGGCTGATGGCGGAGGGCCACTCGAACGCCACGATCGGCGGCCTGCTGGTGATCAGCGACGGCGCCGTCCACAAGCACATCGGCAACATCTTCACCAAGCTCGGCCTGCCCACGACGGACGCGGGGCACCGCCGGGTGCTCGCCGTGCTCGCCTACCTGAAGGCGTAGCGCCGGTCAGGTCAACGGGACGCGGCGGCGGAACCTGGCGACCGCCAGGTAGAGGTGGCAGCCGACGCACACCCCGAAGACCGCGTTGAGCAGCGCGGCCGCCAGTGCCAGCGCGGTGGCCGTCGTGCCGACCGCGACCGATCCCGCCGCGTAGCCGAGCGCGCCCACCGAGGCGAAGGCGCACCCGACGCCCTGGGAGAACCGGAGCGGTGCCTCGCTCTCCAGTTCGGTGGGCGGGGCGAGCCTCGACTGGAACGTTCGCCGGTAGGCGGCCCCGTACGGGTTGAGCTGCAACCCGAACACCGCGCACAGGCCGAAGAGGACCGCCTGCGCCAGCAGCACCCGCGGGCTCTCCGCCAGCAGCCCGACGGCCAGCACCACGCTCGTCATGGCCGCGGTGAACCGCACCCCCCTCGAGTCGACGCCGCGCGCGGCGCCTTCCTCGGGCACTTCTCGATCGACCATGGGCCAAACCAATCCCGGCCGTGGTCCACAGTCAAGTTCGGGTCCGATACTTCGCCCGATCGGTCGACGACCTCGGCTTTCACCACCCGCTGTCACCGCGCGCGGCCGGGAGGGCGGCGATTCCACCGTCCCCACCAGCGGAGTTGTCCGCCGAAATCGGGGTCACGCCAATAGCGTAAATACTGGAGCGAGACGACTCCGTTCTTGCGCGCAAGGTGTTTCGCCTTTCCGCGAAACCCCCGCGAACATTCCTATTGAGACAGGACTCACCGACTCGACCTCACTGAACTCCGACCCTGAAACGCTTCTGCACCGCTTTCCTGGAGCTGTCGACAAGAATCGAATCTCATTCACGAAAACCGCCTCGACCACCCCCGGAGGCGGTCTAGACTCGGCCCCGCTCGCCAACTCCACTATTCACCGCGAACAGGAATTGGCGCGCACGACACCTCCATTCACAATTCGAACAAATGACACGGGAGACGCACGGGGCGCGGGATGCGGATCGACATGGTGGCGGCGTCATGGGAGAACGACCCCGTCGAGCAGAGAGCGCACGTGGCCGGCCTGGCCGCCGCGCTGAGCGGGCACGGGCACGACGTCACGCTCTACGTCCGGCGCGACTCCCGCGCCCTGCCCGAACGCCGTCGCACCCCGCACGGCTACGAGCTCGTGCGCGTGCCGGAGGGCCCGACCACACCGCTGTCCAGGGCCGAACTGCTCCCCCACCTCGACGGCATGGCGGCGTACCTCGACCGCGACTGGGAGCGGCGGTCGCCCGACGTCGTGCACCTGCACTCCTGGATGTCGGGGCTGGCCGTCCGAGACTCCGGCGCGCCGCTCGTGCAGTCGTTCCACGCGCTCAAGGTCGTGGAGGACCGCTTCCAGCGCTCCAGCGGTTCCGCCGCCCGCTGGCGGATGGCCCTCGAACGCCTGATCGCGATCTCCGCCGACCGGATCATCGCCGCCAGCAACGACGAGGTCGCCGAACTGGGCCGGATCGGCGTGCCGCGCTCGCGGATGTCGCTGGTGCCGTGGGGCATCGACCCCGACCAGTTCAGCCCCGACGGCCCGACCGCATCGCGCGGCCACCGGGCCAGGGTGCTCGCCGTCGGCGAAGTGCTGCCGCGCAACGGGTTCCACACCGCCATCGACGCGATGGCCGCGGTGCCCGGCGCCGAACTGGTGATCGCCGACCCGGTCCGGCTCACGGCGCCGCGGCACAACCCCGAGGTCCGCAGGCTGCTCCAGTACGCCGAGAAGCGCTCCGTCGCGCACCGGGTGCGGTTCACCGGGGAGGTGACGACCACGGCCCTGCCCGCGCTGCTGCGCTCGGCCGACGTCGTCGTGTGCGTGCCCTGGTACGAGACGTCGGGCATCACCTCGCTGCGGGCGATGGCGTGCGGCATCCCCGTGGTGGCGGCCAAGGTCGGCGCGCTCGCGGACGTCGTCGTCGACGGCCTGACCGGCGTCCTGGTCCCGCCGCACGACCCCGTGGCGCTGGGCCGCGCGCTGCGCGACCTGCTCGCGAACCGCCTGCGGTGCCAGTTCTACTCGATCGCGGGGGCGGACCGGGTGCGCGCCCGGTACTCCTGGGACCGCGTGGCCGAGGCGACCGTGCGGGCTTACCGGCAGGCCACTCCCGAGGAGGGCAAGGAAGCCGCCGACGAGATGGGGTGAGGGCCGTGCGTTGGACACGTCCCAAGGCCAGTGGGTCGACGGCGGCGGGGGCCATCCCTCGGCGTGATCCGGCTCATCCCGGCGAGCCACTGGGAGCGGGAACATCCCGGCCCGCCGT
>DATMCA010000734.1:0-6876 GCA_035559015.1 Umezawaea sp.
CCCCCACGCCCAACCCCGGCTCCGGCCTCACCCCCCAAGAACACCCAAGATGTGGGAACCCCCGCCCGACACTTGGTACCAACCCCAAACCTGTGGCACCATCGCCGAGTGGCTCAGAACACCGTGATCATTATTGATGAGCGCGCCGGGTAGGTGCTTCCCAAGCACCCGGCGCGCTGACCTCTCGCATCCCGCGGGGGGTCTTTTTGTTTTCCCGGACCTGCCACCCACCCACTTCGCAGGAGAACCCCGTGAGCAGCCTCCCGCTCGGCGACACCTTCCACGTCTTCGACACCACCCTCCGGGACGGTGCGCAGCGGGAGGGCATCACGTACTCCGTGACCGACAAGCTGGCCGTCGCACGCCTCCTGGACGGTCTCGGCGTGGGGTTCATCGAGGGTGGCTGGCCGGGTGCCATGCCGAAGGACACGGAGTTCTTCGCGCGGGCTTCCAGTGAGCTGGACCTGAGGCACGCCAAGCTGGTCGCGTTCGGCGCCACTCGCAAGCCGAACACCAAAGCTCACGAAGACCCGCAGGTCAAAGCGTTGATCGACGCGAACACGGACGTCATCACCCTCGTCGCGAAGTCGGACCGCAGGCACGTCGAACTGGCGTTGCGGACCGACGAGGCCGAGAACCGGGCGATGGTCCGGGACACCGTGCGCCACCTCGTGGAGCACGGCAAGCGGGTGTTCGTGGACGCCGAGCACTTCTTCGACGGCTTCGCGTACGACCAGGACTGCGCGCTGCGGGTCCTGGAGTCCGCAGTGGAGGGTGGCGCGAGCGTCGTCGTGCTGTGCGACACGAACGGCGGCCAGCTCCCGCTGGGGCTGGCCGAGACGGTCGAAAAAGTGATCTCCCGCACGGGTTTCCGTGTCGGGATCCACTGCCAGGACGACACGTCCTGCGCGGTGGCGAACACCTTGGCCGCGGTGCAGGCGGGGGCGACCCACGTCCAGTGCACCGCGAACGGGTACGGCGAACGGGCGGGCAACGCCGACCTGTTCGCCGTCGTCGGGAACCTCGTGACCAAGCTCGGCCTTCCGGTGCTACCCACCGAATCGCTGGCCGAGCTCACCCGCGTCTCCCATGCCCTCGCCGAGATCGCGAACATCGCCCCCTACACCCACCAGGCCTATGTAGGGGCGTCGGCTTTCGCCCACAAGGCGGGACTGCACGCGAGCGCGATCAAGGTCGATCCGGAGCTGTACAACCACATCGATCCGGACACCGTCGGCAACGGCATGCGGGTGCTGGTCACCGAGATGGCGGGCCGGGCGAGTCTCGAACTCAAGGGACGTGAGTTCGGAATAGACCTGGCCCGTCGGCCCGAAGCGGTCACGAACGCGGTGCGCAAGGTGAAGGAGTTGGAGGCGCAGGGCTGGTCGTTCGAGGCGGCGGACGCCTCGCTGGAGCTGCTCCTGCGCGAGGAGCTGTCCGAATTGGACGAAGCGCCGTTCCGGCTGGAGTCCTACCGGGTCCTGCTGGACCGCCGCGCGGACGGCGAGATCGTGTCCGAGGCCACGGTGAAGGTGCACGTGGCCGGTGAACGGGTGATCGAGACGGCCGAGGGCAACGGGCCGGTGCACGCGCTGGACGCTGCGTTGCGCAAGGCGTTGCTGCCGCACCTGTCCTGGTTGGACAGTGTGGAGCTGTCCGACTACAAGGTGCGCATCCTCGCCGAGGACCCCGGCACGGACGCGGTCACGCGGGTGCTGGTGCAGTCGACCGACGGCGAGCGCGAGTGGACGACCGTGGGCGTGCACGGCAACATCGTGGAGGCGAGCTGGCTGGCCCTCTGCGACGCTCTGGTGCACAAGGCGATGCGGGTCCGCGCCCTGGTTTAGGCTGGACGTCGTGCGCATCGCCCGAATCGCCCAGCCCGATGGACTCGCCTTCGCCAAGATCGAGGGCGAGGGTGACGACCTGACGGCCGTCGAGATCAAGGACGAACCCTTCGGCGGCACGCCGACCTTCACGGGTCGGCGCTGGCCGCTGGCGGACGTCCGGCTGCTTGCCCCGTTCCTTCCGCCCAAGATCATCGGTGTCGGCCGGAACTACGCCGCGCACGCCGCCGAACTGGGCAACGACGTCCCCGAGAACCCGCTGATCTTCTTCAAGCCGAACACGGCGATCATCGGCCCGAACGCCGAGATCAAGCTGCCCGCGGTGTCCGAGCGCGTCGACTACGAGGGCGAGCTGGCCGTCGTGATCGGCATCGGCGGCCGGGACATCCCCGCGGAGCGCGCCCGGCAGTCGATCCTCGGCTACACGATCGCGAACGACGTGACCGCGCGCGACCTGCAGAAAACCGACGTGCAGTTCACCCGGGCCAAGGGCTTCGACACGTTCTGCCCGCTCGGCCCGTGGGTGGAGACCGAGTTCGACCCGAGCGACGTCGCCATCCGCACCGAGCTGGACGGCGAGGTCGTGCAGGAGGGCCGGACGTCGCAGCTGATCTTCGACATCGGCGAGCTGATCGAGTACATCAGCGCCGTCATGACGCTCCGCCCGCTCGACGTCATCCTGACCGGCACCCCCGCGGGCGTCGGCCCGATGAAGGCGGGCCAGTCGGTGTCCGTGACGATCGAGGGCCTCGGCACGCTGACCAACCCGGTCGCCAACCGCTAGCGCGCCATCCGGGAAAAACCCGCCCGCAAAGGTTTGCGCCGACCAGCGGGGACACGTTCGGACTGAGCTGGTCGGCCCAACCTCGCGGTCGTAGGTACCGCGTGCGCGTACTGGCGGGTAACTTTCCCTGTTCATCAGGCCGAGGGGCCTGGTGGAGGTGGCCAAGTGCTCGACGTCGAGTGCCCCCGCGTGCTGCTGGTCGACGCCTCGCAGCTCATCACCGAGGGGCTGCGGATCTCGCTCAACCGCACGCGGTCCTTCCGCGTGGTGGGCATCGCCCACACCGTCGCGGACGCCCGGCGCTGCCTGCGCGACCTCGGGGTGGACATCGTCGTGACGGACGTCGACGTCCCCGGCGACGGCCCGCTGCGCACCGTCCACGACGTCGTCGGCCACCGCCCGCGGGCCCGCGTGGTCGTCCTGTCCAACCGGGACAGCAGGCACTGGGCCGCGGCGGCGCTGGACGCGGGCGCCGCCGCCTACCTGCTCAAGACCTCGCCGCTGAGCGAGTTGCTGCCGGTGATGCTCGCCGTCGCCCACGGCGCCTCCGCGACCGTGGACGTCCACCTCGGCGAACTCGCCCGCCTCCCGTCCCGGCTACCGCCGCCGTCCGCGCTCAACCGGCTCAGCGCCAGGGAGTTCGACGTCCTCGCCGAGGTGGCCAAGGGCCTGGACAACCAGCGCATCGCCCAGCGCCTCTTCATCAGCACGGACACGGTGAAGTCGCACGTCCGCGCCGTCCTCCGCAAGCTGGGCGCACGGGACCGCGCCCACGCCGTGGCCATGGTGCTCAACGAGTCCGGCGCGGCGGAACCGGGTGCCTAGGACCGTTCGATCTTCGCCGGTTCCCGCCGGGCGAACGAGGGCGCGTGCTCGGGCCGGATCCCGATCGCGACCATGTACGCCGGAACGCCCTGGAGCCGGGGGAACCGCTGGAGCACCCGCAGCGGCAGGGGAGTGCCCGCGCCGCCCACGTCGACCTTGCCGTCGAGCGTGCGCCGCAGGAAGGCGTTCTGGATCACCCGCTGCGCGCCCTGCGTCACGGCGGTCGGCAGCCACCGCCTGCGCCGCACCTTCGCGAGCACCGACGGCGTGACCCGCCCGCGCCGCAACGGGGCCGCGAGGATCGTGGCGGCGGCGACCGCGTCCTGCACCGCCAGGTTGATGCCGACACCGCCGATGGGCGACATGGCGTGCGCCGCGTCACCGACGCACAGCACGCCGTCACCGTGCCAGCGGCGCAACCGGTCGAGCTTCACGTCGAGCAGCTTCACGTCGTCGAGCGAGGTGACCGCGTCCATCCGGTCGGCGAGCATCGGCACCAGCGCGATCATGCGGTCGCGGAACGCCTGCACGCCCGCGTCGCGCAGCATCTTGTCGGTGCCCTTGCGGATCAGGAACGCGATCTGGAAGTAGTCGCCCCGGTCGAGCATGACCAGTCCGCTGCCCCGGCCGAACCGCCCGAGCCCGCCGTTCGGGTCGTCCTCCTTGCGCGGCACGCGGAACCACCACACGTCCATCGGCGTGCCGAACGAGTGGACCGGCAGCCGCGATTCCGCGCGCACCAGCGAGCCGCGGCCGTCGGCGGCGACGACCAGGTCCGCGGCGATCTCGCCCTCGACGCCGTCCGCGGTGCGGTAGCGGACGCCGGTGACCTTCCCGCCCTCCTTGCGCAGCCCGGTGAACGCTGTGTTCATCCGCAGCGTGAACGTCGGTTCGAGCCGGCCGGCGTCGGCCAGCAGGTCGAGGAAGTCCCACTGCGGCACGAACGCGATGTGCTTGTGGTCACCGGGCAGCCTGCTCAGGTCCGCCACGGTCGCGGGCCCGCTGTCCAGCAGCACCCGCATCCGGTCCATGAGCTGGTGGGGGACCTCGGCGAAGGCCGGGCCGAGCCCCAGTTCGTCCAGCAACGTCAGCGTGGACGCGTGGACCGTGTCGCCGCGGAAGTCCCGCAGGAAGTCGTTGTGCTTCTCCAGGACGGTGACCTCCACCCCCGCCCTGGCGAGCAGCAGTCCCAGCACCATCCCGGCGGGACCGCCTCCGACGACGACGCACGTGCTCCGTTCCATGACCCCTCATTTCAACGGTAGTTGAATAAGCTCAGGGTGCTCTCGCCATACTCGTTCGGTCAAGGGGGAAACGGCCGGATACCCTGATCGGGCCATGAGCAACGCATCCGTTTCCCCAGAGGTCCGCGTCCGCTTCTGCCCGTCGCCGACGGGTACACCGCACGTCGGGCTGATCCGCACCGCCCTGTTCAACTGGGCTTTCGCCCGGCACGCGGGCGGCAAGGTCGTCTTCCGCGTCGAGGACACCGACGCCGCGCGCGACACCGAGGAGTCGTACGAATCACTCCTCGAAGCGCTGCGCTGGCTCGGCCTCGACTGGGACGAGGGCCCCGAGGTCGGCGGACCGCACGAGCCGTACCGGCAGAGCCTCCGGCGCTCGATCCACGAGGACATCGCCAAGCGCCTGTTCGCCGCCGACGAGCTCTACGAGTCGTTCTCCACCAACGACGAGGTCGAGGCCCGCCGCAAGGCCGCGGGCCAGGACCCGAAGCTCGGCTACGACAACTTCGACCGCGACCTCACCGACGAGCAGAAGGCCGCGTTCCGCGCCGACGGCCGCGAACCCGTGCTGCGCCTGCGGATGCCGGACAGCGACATCACGTGGACGGACCTCGTCCGCGGCGAGATCACCTTCAAGGCGGGCAGCACGCCGGACCCGGTCATGGTGCGGGCCAACGGAGTTCCGCTGTACCCGTTCGTGAACCCGGTCGACGACGCGCTCATGGGGATCACCCACGTCCTGCGCGGCGAGGACCTCCTGCCGTCCACCCCGCGCCAGATCGGGCTCTACCAGGCCCTCCAGCGCATCGGCGTGACCGAGTTCACGCCCGAGTTCGGCCACCTGCCCACCGTGACGGGCGACGGCAACAAGAAGCTGTCCAAGCGGGACCCCCAGTCCAACCTGTTCCACTACCGCGATCTGGGATTCCTGCCCGAAGGCCTGCTGAACTACCTCGCGCTGCTCGGCTGGTCCATCGCCGAGGACAACGACATCTTCAGCGTCGAGGAGATGTACGCGGCCTTCGACATCGCCAAGGTCAGCTCCAACCCGGCCCGCTTCGACCTCAAGAAGGCCGAGGCGATCAACGGGACGCACCTGCGCGGGCTGCCCGTCGAGCAGTTCACCAGCGCCGCGCTGCCGTACCTCGCGGCGGACGGCGTGCTGCCCGCCGAGCCGAGCGCCGAGCAGGTCGCCCAGCTGGCCGCGATCGCGCCCCTCGTCCAAGAACGACTCGCGCTGCTGTCCGAGTGCTCGGACATGGTTCGTTTCCTGTTCGTAACAGAGGAAGCGTTCACGCCGGAGCCCGCGTCCGCGGCCAAGGCGCTGGGTCCTGATGCCGAACCCGTGCTGCGCGCGGCCGTCGACTCGCTCCAGGCGCTCGACCAGTGGACGACCGAGGCCATCCAGGACGCGCTCAAGACGTCCCTTGTGGACGGACTGGGCCTCAAGCCGAAGAAGGCGTTCGCCCCGGTGCGGGTCGCCGTCACCGGTCGGACGGTCTCCCCGCCGCTCTACGAATCGATGGAACTGCTGGGCAAGGATCGCTCGATCGGCCGATTGCTTCGAGCGCTCGGGGCATCCTGACTGGTGCGTTCGGTGGCTTGAGCGTTGCTTGACCGTGCAAGAGTCACCAGATATCACCTCCTTAGCCGAATCGGCCGAGGGGTGATCGCACCTAGCCTCACGGGGTGACAACTGCGTCCCCGACTTTCACGCTCAAGAGAACCGGCGAAATCCGCGCAATCTCGCTCGACGTCGACGACACGCTCGTCGACTACAGCACCTCGTCGCGAGCCGCGTTGGCCTCGATGGTGGGTAACGCCGACGCGTGGACGTTGTGGCAGCGGATCACCGACGACCACTGCGCCCGACTGTTAGCAGGGGAACTGCGGTACGAGACGATGCGGAACATCCGCACCCGTGCCTTCTTCGCCGCCCTCGGCGAGGACCTCGACCAAGCGGAAGCCACGCGCCGCGAAATGCGTCGCCAGGAGGTCCTCGCCGACGGCTGGAGCCTGTTCCCGGACGTCGTCCCGTGCCTGGAGTGGCTCCGCGCCACCGGACTGCCCATCGCCGCCGTGAGCAACGCCTCAGGCCGCCACCAGCGGGTCAAGATCGCCGCCCTCGGCCTCGCCGAGTACTTCGACACCGTGCTCATCGCCGGTGAGGTCGGCG
>DATMCA010000735.1:0-13939 GCA_035559015.1 Umezawaea sp.
ACGACGAGGCGTACCGCGAGCACCTGACGAGGTTCCTCGCGCTCGACCGCGGCCTGATGAGCGACTGCGAGGCGTGCGTCGTCGAGGACCAGGCGACCCACCTGAGCAGGCTCGGGCGGCACGCGGAGGCCGTGGCGCTCGCGGAACCCGTGCTGCGCCAGGACACCACGTGCTCGACGCAGCCGCAGGGCATCCTCACGGCGCTGCTGCCCGCGTTCATCGCGCTGGGCGACCACGAGCGGGCGAGCAACGCGCACCTGGTGGCGTGCAGGCTGATCAAGGACGACAAGCTCGCGAGCTACCTCAACGCGCACCTGGAGTTCTGCGCCACGGCGGGGCACGTGGCCCGCGGCGTGGACCTGCTCTCCGGGCACCTCCACCGCGTCCACCACTCCCCCAGCCCGGCCGAGGCGATGGACTTCGCCGCCGCGGCGGCGCTCCTGCTCAGCCGGGTCCCAGCGCACGTCGAGTTCGAGGTGCCGCAGGCGGACGGCGTGACCACGCGGACCGTCGACGCGCCGGAACTCCGGGCCGAGCTGGAGGAGATCGCGCTCTCCTGGGCCAAGCGCTTCGACGAGCGCAACGGCACGAGCGCCGTGGGCGACCGGGTCCGCGAAACCCTGATGCGCCCCGACACCGAGCACGTGCCGCTGGCCGTTCCCGTCCTCACGCCCGCCGACGTCGTGGAGGAGCCGGACGAACTCGACCTCGCGTCGGACCCGGTCGAGCTGGCGGAACGCGCGAACGCCGCGTTCGACGCGGGCGACTTCATCACCGGCAGCAGGCTGCTGCGGTCGCTGCCCGCGGACATGGACGCGCTGCTGCCGGACGCGCTCGCCGCGCAGCTCATGGCGAAGCGCCTGACCGCGGGCGCCGCCCGCATCCCGCGCGACCGGTTGCTGGCCGGGTTCGCCGACGTCGTGGACCAGCTCGCCGAGTCGGGCGCGGGCGACCTGGCCAACCGCTACCGGGCCCGGCTGTCGGTGTGGCGGCTGCCCGAGGACGGGCTGGAGGCCAGCACCGCCGTGGCGCGGGAGTGCCTCGCCGAGGCCGACGCCGGCGGCACGCCGTTCACCGCCGTGCTGGCGCGGCTCGTGGTGGCGGAACTGCTCGACCACGCGCACCAGCACGAGCCCGCCGAGGTCCTGATCGCCGAGGCGCTCGCCCGTGCCGAGGCGGAGGCACCGGAACTCGTGGCCAGGGTGCGCGTCGACCGGGCCGAACACCTGGCCCGCCGCCAGGACCTGCCCGGAGCGCTCACGTCGGTCGACGAGGTGCTGGCGGGGGAACTGCCGGAGAGCGTGCGGTTCGACGGACTGCGGATCAAGCTGCGCCTGGAAACCGTGCTGGGCCAAGGAGATGCCGCCATGCGCACCGCGGCCACCCTGGTGGCCAGGGCCGCCCGGTATCCGGGTCGGTGGCGCGCGGAGGCCCAGCGGCTGCGGGCGATCACCGTGGAGGAGCTGGGTCTGGAGGCCACCCACCTAGGCGAGCTGCGCGAGGCCGTGGCCGCGTGCCGCGAGTACGGCGGCGAGGCGCACACCGCGCAGGCGTGCTACTCGCTCAGCGGCGGCTACCTCAAGACCGGCAGGCTGGTCGAGGCGGCCGAGACCCTGGAGGAGGCGCTGCGGCTGGTGCAGGCCGCGGGCGTCGAGGCCGAACTGGGGCTCCAGGTGCGTTTCCGGCTCGGCCAGACGTGCGCCCAGCTCGGCGAGAACCAGGCCGCGCTGCGCCACCTGACGATCTCCCTGGAGCACATCGGCCCGGACGAGCACTGGCAGCGCGCGGTCGCCCTGGACGCGCTCGCCAACGCCCGCCGCAGGCTCGACGAGCTGGTCGAGTCGTCGCACACCTACGCCGAGGCCGCGAGGTTCTGGACGCTCATCGACCAGCCCGGCGAAGCCGCCGGTTCGTGGGTCGAAGCGGCGAACGTCCTGCCCGCCGGCCAGTCCGCCGAGGGCTTGGCCGCCCTCTCCCAGGCAGAACGCCTGCTGCCCGCCATCGACGACGACGGGGCCCGCACCCACGTCGCCGCCAGGATCGCCGCGATCAGGGCGTTCCTGCACGCGCAGGCAGGCGAGTACGACCTGGCGATCGAGCAGAACGCCCTCGCCGAACAGGCGGCGATCGACCTGGAGGACACCGGCTGGCAGGCGTTCCTGGTAGCCCGTGGTGGCCGCTTCCGCCTGCGCTCCGGCGACGCGGAGGCGGCCGAGACGGCGGCACGACGAGCCGCCGGGCTGCTCGGGGACGAGACGCCGAACGAGGTCGTCGCCGAGGTCGTCTCGGTGCTGGAGGACGCACTCGCGGAACTCGACCGGCCGACCGGCACGGATCCGCTCGTTCGGGCGTTGACCGCCCGGTTGGAAGGCTGACCGTCCGGTCACCCGCCGGGAGAGGTCCGGGTCCGCTCAGAACTGATCATGGACCAGGACACCACCCCCCGATGTTCGACGAGCGGCGTCGGGAACGACGGTCATCCCTTGCGGCGCTGGGCCTTCGCCGAGGCGTAGAGGCAGATGGCCGCGGCGGTCGCGAGGTTGAGGCTTTCGGCCGCGCCGTGGATCGGGACCTTGAGGGAGGTGTCCAGGGTGGTGATCACGGTGTCCGGCAGGCCGTGGGCCTCGCTGCCGAAGACCCAGGCCGTGGGGTGGTCGAGGTCGCCGCGTTGGTCCGCCGTGTCGAGGTCGTCGGTCGCGTGGCCGTCGGCGGCGACGAGGGTGAGGCCTGCTGTGCGGCAGGCCTCGAAGACCTCGTCGGCGTCGCGCGCACGGGCGATCGGCAGGTGGAAGACGCTGCCGGTCGAGGCGCGCACGCACTTGCCGTTGTGGGGGTCGACGGTGTCGCCCGCGAAGATCACCGCGTCGGCGCCCGCGGCGTCGGCGACCCGGACCACGGTGCCCGCGTTGCCGGGGTCGGTGACGCCGTGCAGCACGGCGACCAGTCGTGGTGACCCGCGCAGCGCGGTCCCCAGCGGCACGTCGACCGGGTCGCACACGGCCAGGAGCCCTTGGGGCGTCACGGTTTCCGAGAGGCCCGCGGCGGCCTTGTCGGTGACCACGTTGATCCGCACGCCCGCGTCGGACGCGGCGTGCAGGATCGACTGGTTGCGGTCGGCCGCCGTGTCCGTCACGAACAGCTCGTGGACCCGGCCGCGACCCGCGGCGGACCAGGCGAGCGCTTCGCGAACGGCCTGGGCGCCTTCGGCGAGGAACTGTTCTGCGCGGTCCCTGCCCGGACGGCGGGTCAGCCTCCGAGCAGCAACGACCCGAGGTGTCCGTTCGGTGAACGGAGCTGCCTCGGGTCGTTGTGCGCGAGTGTGGTCGCTCAGGCCTTGTCCTCGGCCAGCGGCGCGTTCACGTCGTCCGGCATGGCGGCCTTGGCCAGCTCGACGATCGCGGTGAAGGCGGCCGGGTCGCTGACGGCCAGCTCGGCCAGGATCTTGCGGTCGACCTCGATCTCGGCCAGACGCAGACCCTGGATGAAGCGGTTGTAGGTCATGCCGTTCGCGCGGACCGCGGCGTTGATGCGCTGGATCCACAGCTTGCGGAAGTCGCCCTTGCGCGCACGGCGGTCGCGGTACGCGTAGCCGAGCGAGTGGAGCACCTGCTCCTTGGCCTTGCGGTACAGCCTTGAGCGCTGGCCGCGGTAACCGCTGGCGAGCTCAAGGGTGGTACGGCGCTTCTTGTGGGCGTTCACTGCCCTTTTGACGCGTGCCACTGTTCATCCTGTCGATCTCGTGGGGCCCGGCGGGTGGCGCCGAGGCCCCGGTGTCCAAGGGGGTGGGGCAGGCTCAGAGGCCGAGCAGCTTCTTCAGCCGAGGCGCGTCGTTCTTCGCGACCTCGACCGTGCCGCTGAGCCGCCGGGTCAGCTTGCTCGACTTCTTCTCGAGCAGGTGGCGCTTGCCGGCCTTCTCGCGAAGCAGCTTGCCGCTGCCGGTGACCTTGATCCGCTTGGAGGTCCCGCTGTGCGTCTTGTTCTTCGGCATTTCCGTCCTCGTCTCGTGCTGCCACCGGGATGGGGCGGCCATGCGTCTCGCGGCCGAAACCGCAAGATCACTCGTGCGCTGTACCCGCGTCCTGCTCGGACGCGACGTCCACACCGTCGCCGTAGTCCGGCTTCAGGGGACGGGTCTTCGTGGTCTTGTGCGGCGCCAACACCATGATCATGTTGCGGCCGTCCTGCTTCGGGTTGGACTCGACGAAGCCCAGCTCGGCGACGTCCTCCGCCAGCTTCTGCAGCAACCGGTAACCCAGCTCCGGACGCGACTGCTCGCGACCGCGGAACATGATGGTCACCTTGACCTTGTTACCACCGGAGAGGAACCGGGCCACGTGGCCCTTCTTCGTCTGGTAGTCGTGCGGGTCGATCTTCGGCCGGAGCTTCTGCTCCTTGATGACCGTCAGCTGCTGGTTGCGGCGTGACTCACGGGCCTTCTGCGCGCTCTCGTACTTGAACTTGCCGTAGTCCATGAGCTTGCAGACCGGCGGCCGAGCCTGCGCGGCGACCTCGACGAGGTCCAGATCCGCTTCCTGGGCGAGTCGGAGCGCGTCCTCGATGCGAACGATCCCGACCTGCTCGCCGTTCGGTCCAACGAGACGGACCTCCGGCACCCGAATGCGGTCGTTGATGCGCGGCTCGGTGCTGGCGGGAGCACCTCGGTTCGAGGGACTTGTCATTCACGTCCTTTGAGACTCGTTGTGCGCCAAAAACAAGAGCCCCGACACCATTGCTGGTGCGGGGCCCGCCTCCGACCGATCACCCGAGCCGACGCGCGAACGCGTCAGGCAGGATGGCGCTGTGGCCTCCTGCTGGGACCGGAACCCGGCCGCCTGGACGGCTGCACGGGTGGGAGCGGGGCTCCACTTGCCGCCCTCGCACGAACGAGGGCTGGTCGCGCCGTAAAGAGTAGCAGACGGAGTTGTCAACCCCCGAATCGGCGACCCCCTCGGCCGTCTTGCGACAATGGCGGCGTGACCGAGCAGCCCGAAGTCGACGTCCGCGAACTGTCCGACGTGCCCAGCATCGAGGTGATCAGCAGGGCGGCCGTCATGCTCCTGTCCGCCGCCGCCGAGCGCCTCGGCCTGGCCGACGAGGACCCCGAGACGAGCCCGCGCCGCGACCTCGACGAGGCCCGCCGGCTGATCACCGCGCTGGCCGGGCTGATCACCTCGTCCGTCGAGTACCTCGGCCCGCACGCCGGGCCGCTGCGGGACGGGCTCCAGTCGGTGCAGCGGGCGTTCCGCGAGGCGTCCGTCGTGCAGGACGCGCCCGGCGCCGGTCCGGGCGAGAAGTACACCGGGCCGGTCTACTAGCCGCGGATCCCCAACCTGGCCAGGCGGCGGGACGCCAGCACCGCGATCACCTCGGGGTCGCCGCGGCGCCAGCCGTCGACCGGGTCGTCGTCGAACCTGGCCAGCTGCGCCAACGACATGGTGTTCAACGCGTGCAGCGCCAGCAGGTCCGTGCGGCCCGTGTCGCGCAGCCGCCGGGCGGCGAACGCCCTGCGGGCGAAGCGGAGCCGCAGGGGCAGCCAGGTGACCAGCAGGAACAGGACGGGCAGGACGATCAGGGCCACGGTCAGCCACAGGGCGACCGTCTCCACCGCTTCGATCTGGGCCCGGCCCACGTCGGAGAGGGTGGTGCCCGCGTCGGTGCCCTTGCCCAGGGCGCCCGCCAGGTCGTCGCCGACCACCGGCACGCGGCCCGCGCTGCCCGCCGCGTCGGAGAAGGCGTCGTGGACGCGGTTGCCCGCGTTGACCAGGCCGTCGCCGGGGGCCCGCGCGGTGAGGACGCCGTCGCGCGCGCCGAGCGCGAACCAGATCCAGAACGCCACCCAGCCGAGCGCGAGCACGTCGGCGACGACCTGACGGGTGAACCGCGCGGCACCGTCCGCGTACCACTTCATGCGCAACGTCTATCAGCAACGAGGTACGACGGGTAGTGCCGGGGGGCCGCCCGCTAAGGTGCGGTCGGTGTCCACCACGTTCGGCGACCTGCTCCGCAACCACCGCGTCCGTTCCGCTCTGACGCAGGAGGAGTTGGCCGCCGGTTCCGGGGTGAGCGTGCGCGCGATCAGCGACATGGAGCGCGGTCGGGCGAAGGGCCCGCAGCGGCGCACGGTCGAGGCGCTCGCGCGGGTGTTGCGGCTCGACGGCGCCGAGCTGCGGGAGCTGGTCGACACCGCGAAGGCCGGGCGGATGCGGCACCAGGCACCCGCCGCGCCGTGGGCGTTGCCGCCGGACGTGCCGGACCTGACCGGGCGCGCGGAGGAGCTGCGGCGGCTGGAGCAGGCGGCGAACGGCGGGCGCGCGACCGAGGTCGTCGTGGTGCACGGGCCGCCGGGCGCGGGCAAGACGACGCTCGTGGTGCACGCCGCCTACCGGCTCGCGGAGCGGTTCCCGGACGGCTGCCTCTTCGTGAACCTGCGCGGGATGGACGCGCGACCGGTGCCCCCCGGTGAGGTCATGCACAAGGTGCTGCGGACGCTCGGGGTGCCCGAGGAGCGGATCCCGGCCGTCGAGGAGGAGCGCGCTTCGCTGTACCGGGCGGAGCTGCGGGGCCGGTCGACGGCGCTGGTGCTGGACAACGCCGCCGACGAGGCCCAGGTGCGGCCGTTGCTCGCCACGGGGTCGTCGTCGTTGGTGCTGGTGACGTCCCGGCAGACGTTGGGCGGCTTGGAGGCCGGGGCGCGGCTCGCGCTGGACGTGTTGTCCGGCGCGGAATCCCTGTGGCTGCTGGGCGCGATCGCCGGTGTGGACCGGATCTTCGCCGAGCAGGCCGACGCCGAGCGGGTCGCCGAGCTGTGCGGGCACCTGCCGCTGGCGCTGCGGATCGCGGGCAACCGGCTGGCGAGCAGGCCGCGCTGGACGGTCGGGCACCTCGCCGAGCAGCTGGGCGACGAGGGGCGCAGGCTCAGCGCGCTCACGTCCGGCGACCTGCGGGTGCGGGCCGCCTTCCTGATGTCGTACCAGCACCTGAACGAGCGGGCCGCGCTGGTGTTCCGGCGGATGTCCCTGGTGCCGGGTGGTGACGTGACGCCCGCGCTGGTCGCGGTGGCGGCGGGGATCGCGGAGGACGAGGCCGAGGAGACGTTGGAGGAGCTGGTCGACGCGAGCCTCGTGGAGGTGTCCGCGACCGCGGGCCGGTACGTGTGCCACGACCTGCTGCGGGTGTTCGCGCGGGAACGGCTGGTCGCGGACGAGTCGTCCACGGTCGTCGACGAGGCTCGGTGGCGGACGATCGACTGGCTGCTGCGCGAGGCGCGCACATCGGCCCGGATGTTCGGGCCCAACGGGTCTACGGGCGACCGGGACAGGGCCGCGACGTGGCTGGAGCGGGAGACCGGCCACTGGATCGGGGCGCTGCGGTCGGCCCACGCCGCGCGGCGGCACCGGACGGTGCTGGACGTGGCGACGGCGATGCACTGGTACTCCGACCAGCGCGGCGACGGCCTGCTGTGGCACGAGGTGTTCCGCTACGGCGTCGACGCGGCCCGTGCGCTGGGCAGCAGGCGCGACGAGGCCGTGCAGCTCAACTTCGTCTGCTGGACGCTGTGCGTGCTGCTGGACCAGCAGGACGCGGCGCTGGTGGTGCACGAGCAGGCCTGGGCGGCGGCGGTCGAGTGCGGTGACCTGATGGAGCAGGCCTGGGCGTTGTACTACCGGTCCGCGATCGAGCGGCGGCAGGGCAGGCTGGACGAGGCGAGCGCGTTCGCCGTGCGGGCCGTGGAGGGGTTCGAGGCCGCGGGCAACGAGCTGGCGGTGCAGTTCGCCCTGTCGAACCTGGGCATCCTGCTGCACCAGTTCGGCCGGTACGAGGAGTCGGCGGAGGTGCACCTCAAGTGCGTGTCCTTCCACCGGGGCCGCATCGCGGACGGCTCGAACAGCCACGAGCGCGAGACGCTGGCGGTCAACCTGCTGAGGCTGGCCGCGAACCTGATCGCGTTGCGGCACTGGGACGAGGCGCGCGAGGCGTGCGAGGAGGCCCTGGAGTTGGCCCGGTCGACGCAGGCGCGCAACTCCGAGGCGGACGCGCTGTTCCGGCTCGGCGCGGTGCTGCACGGGCAGGGCGACGGGGCGGGCGCGGTGGCACGGCTGCGGGAGGCCGTCGAGGTGGTCAACCCGATGCGCACGACGTCGCTGGTGGAGATGCTGGGCCTGCTCGCGACCGTGCACGACGACCTCGGCGAGACCGACCAGGCCAGGTCGTACCGGTTGCGGGCGTTGGACATCTGCTCCCGCTCGGAGACCGCGGCGACCCGTGCGATGAGCGAGGAGCTGCGCGAGGCGCTGGAAGCCCCGGCCGAGGTGCGGCGCGACGGGCACGCCTGACGTCGGGTGTGCCGGGCGGTCCGGAACCGCTGCCAAGGGCGGCCCCGGACCGCGCGGGTCTCAGTCGCCGAGCACGGCCAGCGCGTCGATCTCGACCAGCAGGCCGGCCGGGAGTCCCACGTAGACGGTCGTGCGGGCGGAGTACGGCTCGATCATGAACTCGCCGTAGGCGTCGTTCATCTCGCCGAAGTGGGCGGTGTCGGTGAGGTACACGCGCAGCATCACGACGTCGTCGAAGCTCGCGCCCGCGGCTTCCAGCACCGAGGCGACGTTGCGCATGGTCTGCGCGGTCTGCTCCGCCACCGTTTCGCCGACGATCTTCCCGGTCTCGGCGTCGAACGCGACCTGGCCCGCGACCTGGAGGATGTTGCCCTTGCGGACGCCCTGCGAGAACTTCGCGATGGGCTTGGGCGCGGACTCGGTGTGGATCTCGATCTTCGGCAAGGCAGGAACCTCTCTAGTCGCGCGGTGTGTAGCCGCACTCGATGGACGCCGCTCGCGCCGTGGCGAGCAGGTTGGGCACGAGGGCCAGCAGGCCCTCGAAGTCGAGCATCACCTTGGGGACGGACATCGAGACGGCCGCGACGACCTCGCCCCGCGAGCCGCGGATCGGCGCGCCGATGCAGTGGATGAAGTCCTCGTGCTCGGAGTTGTCCATCGCGTACCCGCGTTCGCGCACCCGGTCCAGTTCGGCGAGGTACGCGGTCGCGTCGGTGATGGTGTTGGCGGTCAGCCTCGGGTACTCCATGGACTCCGCGACCTCGCGCCGCTTGGCCTCCGGCAGGTCCGACAGCAGGACCTTCGCCACGGCGGTGCAGTGCAGCGGGGCACGGCGGCCGACGCGGGAGTACATCCGCATCGGATGGGTGCTGTCGTACTTGTCGATGTAGATCACCTCACCGCCCTCGTAGCTGGCGAGGTGCACGGTGTAGCCGGTGAGCGCGTTCAGCTCGCGCAGCGCGGCTTCGGCGCTGCGGCGGACGTCCCGCTCCTCCAGCGCCCGGTTGGCGAGGTCGAACAGCGCCGTGCCGAGCCGGTAGTGGTGCACGCCCTCGCGCTGCACGAACCGGTGCGACTCCAGGGTTCTCAGCAGTCTCAGCGCGGTCGACTTGTGCACGTCGATGACGCCGGACAGCTCCTCCAACGTCTTGGGGCCGGTCGCCAGCTCACCGACGAGCGTCAACGCGCGGTCCAGGCTCTGGCTCATGGGCTCTCCCGCAGGTAGGCCGCCGCCCAGGTGGGGCCGTCGGCGTCGAGGAGCGGTCCGGTGACCGACGCGGGCAGCGGCCGTCCGACGTCCTCGGTGGTCAGCAGCACCGCGGCCGCCTGGAGGTGACCGGCACGCAGCCGCCTGGCGGGCGGGTTCCCGGCCAGGTGCGCCGCGAGGTAGCCCGCCGCGAACGCGTCGCCCGCGCCGACCGGTTCGACCACGTCCACGCGCAGCGCGGGCTGGTAGGTGTAGGTGTCGCCCTCGACGAGGGTCGCGCCCCGCTCGCCCTGCTTCACCACGATGCTGGCCGGGTCGGGGAGCAGGTCGCGCAGCTTGTGCGGGTCACCGGTGCCCCACACGGCCTCGGCCTCGTCGGCTCCGGCCAGCACCACGTCGGCGGCGTTCGCCAGGTCGCGCAGCACGGCCGGGTCGCGGTCGCGCCACAGCGCGGGCCGCCAGTTGAGGTCGAACGACACCAGGTGCTCGATCCGGGGAGCGGTCAGGACCTCCCGCAGCAGCGCCAGGCAGGTGTCGGACAGGGCCGCGGTGATGCCGCTGACGTGCACGAGCCGGACGCCCGCGAGGTCGAGGCGGTCCAGCGTCCCCGGCCCCATCGCCGAGGCCGCGGATCCCCGCCGGTAGTAGCGGACCGGGCTCCCGGAGGCGTCGGCCTCCTTCACGTACAGGCCCGTCGGCCGCTCCGGGTCGACGTGCACCGCGCCCACGTCCACGCCCGCGCCGCCGACCTCGTCCAGCACGGCGCGGCCGAACGCGTCCGCGCCCACCGCGCTCACCCACGCGCTGGTGACGCCCAGCCGCGCAAGGTGGCAGGCCACATTGGACTCCGCACCCCCGATGGCCCTGGTCCACTGCCTGACCGCGTGGGCGGGACCGGGTTCGGCGGGCACCAGCACGACCATCGTCTCGCCCAGGCAGACCACACCGCCCGCTTGTTCGAACCTCATCCGCTTCTTTCCTCCGGACTTGCTCGTTGACGGCGGCTCAGGCGAATGTTACACACTTCAGCATCACATCGCGCAATAGCCGTTGCAAAATATGCAACGTGAGGAGCGAGACACGTGCACTCCGCCGACATCGACCGGACCGCTGTAGCCGCGCTGCGCGCGGAACGCATCGACTGGCAGTTCAAGGGTTTGCCGAGCTCGACGTTCGGCGCGACCGTCGGTGAGGTCGCCGACCGCCGCCTCGACCTCTTCGCCGACGGCTTCGTCGGCCCCCTCGTCGTGCTCGACGCCCAGGCGCTGGAGCACAACCTGTCCACCATGGCGGCGTGGTGCGAGGAGCACGGCGTCGCGCTGGCGCCGCACGGCAAGACCACGATGGCGCCGCAGCTGTTCGCCCGCCAGCTCGACCACGGCTCGTGGGCGATCACGGCGGCCAACGCCAGCCAGCTCAGGGTGTACCGGGCGTTCGGCGTGAGCCGGGTGCTGCTGGCCAACCAGCTCGTCGACCCCGCCGCGCTGCGGTGGCTGGCCGACGAGCTGGCGGCCGACCCGGCGTTCGAGTTCACCTGCTGGGTGGACTCGGTGGCGGGTGTCGCGGCCATGACCGAGGCGCTGGGGTCCCCGGCCCGGCCGGTGGACGTGCTCGTGGAGCTGGGCGCGACCGGCGGCCGGACCGGCGCGCGGGACGCGGACACCGCCGTCGCCGTGGCGCAGGCGGTCGCGGAGAGCCCGGCGCTGAGGCTCGTCGGCGTCGGCGGGTACGAGGGCGCGCTGGCGCACGACGCCTCCGAGCAGGCGAAGTCCACTGTGGACGCCTATCTTGACGCGGTGCGCGACCTGGTGCTGCGGCTGGACGACGAGGGCCGGTTCGACGGCGTCGAACAGGTGATCGTCACGGTCGGCGGCAGCGCGTACTTCGACCAGGTCGCGGCGGCCCTGACCAAGCCGTGGCCGGAGGGCCTGCCGGTGCTGCCGGTGATCCGCAGCGGCGCGTACGTGACGCACGACGACGGCTTCTACCGCGGCATCTCGCCGCTCAACCGAACCGAGGGCGAGCAGCCGTTCCGGTCCGCGCTGCGGGCGTGGGCGCAGGTCACGTCGAAGCCGCAGGCCGACCTGGCGCTGCTGACGATCGGCAAGCGCGACGCGTCGTTCGACGAGGGCCTGCCCGAGCCCCAGGTCGTGCGGTCCGGCGGGGTGGAACGGCCGTTGACCGGCGCTTCCGTCACCGCGCTGAACGACCAGCACGCGTTCCTGGCGATCGGCGACGACACCGTGGAGGTCGGCGACTGGATCGGGCTGGGCCTGTCCCACCCGTGCACCGTGTTCGACAAGTGGCGGCTCATCCCCGTGGTCGACGGCACGACCGTCGTCGACTTCGTCCGGACCTACTTCTAGGGAGCAGGCGTGGACATCGTCTTCAAGGGCGCGCGGGTCGTGGACGGCACGGGCGCGCCGGAGTACCGGGCCGACGTCGGCGTGCGCGACGGCCGGATCGCCGAGATCGGCGACCGGCTGTCCGGCGGGCGGACCGTCGACGCCGACGGACTGGTGCTGGCGCCCGGTTTCATCGACATGCACTCGCACTCCGACCTCCAGGTGCTGGCCAACCCGGACCACCTGGCGAAGGTGTCGCAGGGCGTGACCAGCGAGGTGCTCGGCCAGGACGGGCTGTCGTACGCGCCCGTGGACGACGCCGTGCTGGAGACGCTGCGCGGCCAGCTCGCGGGCTGGAACGACGACCCGCCGGGCTTCGACTGGGACTGGCGATCGGTCGGCGAGTACCTCGACCGGCTCGACCGGGGCATCGCCGTGAACGCCGCCTACCTGGTGCCGCAGGGCACCGTGCGGATGCTCTGCGTCGGCTGGGACGACCGGCCCGCGACCGCGGCCGAGGTCGACAGGATGCGGACCGTGGTCGCGCAGTCGTTGCGGGAGGGCGCGATGGGGCTCTCGTCCGGCCTCACCTACACGCCCGGCATGTACGCGAGCACGGCGGAACTCGTCCAGCTCTGCCAGGTCACCGGCTCGCTGGGCGGCTACTACAGCCCGCACCACCGCAGCTACGGCGCGGGCGCGCTGGAGGCGTACGCGGAGATGGTCCAGGTGTCGCTGGACTCCGGCTGCCCGCTACACCTCGCGCACGCCACGATGAACTTCCCGGTCAACGAGGGCCGCGCGGGTGAGCTGCTGGCCCTGCTCGACGACGCCATCGCGGCGGGCGCGGACATCTCGCTCGACACCTACCCGTACCTGCCCGGCGCGACCTACCTGTCCGCGCTGCTGCCGAGCTGGGCCACCGAGGGCGGCCCGGAGGCGACGCTGGCCCGACTGTCCGACGTCGACACCCGCGAGCGGATCCGGGTGGAGATCGAGGAGACCGGCTCGGACGGCTGCCACGGCGTGCCGGTCGACTGGGGGTCCATCGAGATCAACGGCGTGCGGCGCGCGGAGAACGGCCACCTGGTCGGCCACAGCGTCGCCGCGTCCGCGCGGACCGCGGGCCGGGCCGCCTCCGACCTCTACTTCGACACGCTGGTGGCCGAACGGCTCGGCACGTCGTGCCTCATGCACGTCGGCCACGAGGGCAACGTCCAGGCGATCATGCGCCACCCGGCCCACACCGGCGGCAGCGACGGCCTCCTGGTCGGCGACCGGCCGCACCCGCGCGCGTGGGGCACGTTCCCGCGCTACCTCGCGCGGTACGTGCGGGAACTGGGCGTCCTCGGCCTGGAGGACTGCGTCTCCCACCTCACCGGGCGGGCCGCGAAGCGGCTGCGCCTCACCGACCGCGGCCTCGTGCGCGAGGGCTACGCGGCGGACCTGGTCCTGTTCGACCCCGACGAGGTCGCGGACACCGCGACCTTCGACGAACCCCGGCAGGCGGCTGCCGGCATCCCGTACGTGCTCGTCAACGGGGTGCCGGTGATCGACGGCGGTACGCACACCGGGGCGCTGCCCGGCCATTCCCTGCGCAACAACGGGAGAACGATGTGATCAACTGGCTGCAACACGAAACCGGCGGTCTGCTGACGCTGTCCGCGATCAGCATCGCCCTGCTGCTGATCATGATCATCCGGTTCAAGGTCGAGCCGTTCATCGCGCTGCTGATCGCCGGCCTGCTCGTCGCGCTCGCCGCGGGCCTGCCGGTGGAGACCCTGGTCGGGTCGGCCCAGAAGGCTTCGGGATCACTGCTGGAGGGCGGCTTCGGCGGCATCCTCGGGCACATCGCGTCGATCATCGGGCTCGGCACGCTGCTCGGCGCGATCCTGGAGGCCTCCGGCGGCGCCCAGGTGCTGACCGGGTCGCTGCTCAAGGCGTTCGGCGAGAAGCGCGCGCCGCTCGCGATGGGCCTGGCCGGTCTGATCTTCGGCGTGCCGGTGTTCTTCGACATCGGCATCTTCGTGCTGGCGCCGCTGGTCTACGTGGCG
>DATMCA010000736.1:0-2987 GCA_035559015.1 Umezawaea sp.
CGTCGTCACGTCGCGTACCGCCGCGTAGACCTTCGCCGCGCCGCGGTCGAGCAGCGCTGCGCTGATGGCCTTGCCGATGCCGCGGTTGGCCCCGGTGACCAACGCGACCGAGCCTTCGATCTTCATGACTGCCTCCTGAGCTGATGGGCTGTTCTGGAGTATAGACATCATCCAGATGAGGATGTCGAGTATCATCCGTGGCATGGGTCACTCTCGTGAGGAGAAGGCGCGCAGCCACGAGCGGATCGTCGAGATCGCGGCCGCGCGGCTGCGCGAGTCGGGCACCGCAGGGCCCGGCGTCGCGGAGCTGATGAAGGAGGCCGGGCTGACCCACGGCGGCTTCTACAAGCACTTCGGGTCGCGCGACGACCTGGTCGCGGAGGCGGTGGAGCGGGCGCTGCGCGACAACGACGGCTTCATGACCACGCTGAGGGCCGGTGCCGCGGATGCGCACGCCGCGCTCGGGCTGTTCGTCGACTGGTACACCTCGGCCGAGCACCGCGACACCCCGGGTGCGGGGTGCGCGGTGGTCTCGTTCGGTGCCGACGCGCCGCGTGCGGACCAGCGGGTGCGCACGGCCTACACCGGCCAGGTGCAGCGGTATCTGGTGCACCTGGAAGCGCTGCTCGGCGACCGCAAACGGGCTGCGGCGGCGCTCAGCGCCCTCGTCGGCGCCGTCCTGGTGGCCCGGGCCGTCGGCCCCGGCGAGCTGTCCGACGAGATCCTGGCGGCGGCGCGGGAGTCCGTGCTGGCAATGGCACCGGCCGAGTAGGGGCTCAGCCTGCCTTGCGGGCCGTGACCCCATGGCGTGCCGGACCGGCGTCGGACAGAGCCCAGATGATGACGCTCAGGCGGTAGTGCTCAGACCTGCTCACTGAAAGTGCCCAGCTGGTGTGTCGTCGGGGGAAGGTCCCACCGGCGGCAGGGGGCTCCCTCGACTCTGTGATCACTGCGAATGGTCACGAGTCGAGGGAGCCCGCTGACGATGCTGGCATGGGAGCCTGTGGTGGAAGCTAGAGCACTACACGCGCGTGGTTGGACGATCAGCGCGATCGCCCGGCACCTGCAGATCAACCGGCGCACCGTGCGCCGGTATCTGTCCGGCGAGGTCGAGGTGGGCGAGCGCCGCCCGGCCGGCCCGGATGAGTTCGAGCGGTTCGCCGGCTACGCCCGCCAACGCCTATTCGATGATCCGCACCTGTGGGCCTCGACGCTGCACGACGAGCTGCTCGAGATGGGCTACCCGGGGTCGTACCCGTCGCTGACCCGGGCGCTGCGCGCGCGGGGGCTGCGGCCGCATTGCGAGCCGTGCCAGGGGGTGAAGGGCCGGGACCGGGCGATCATCGACCATCCGGCAGGTCAGGAAACGCAGTGGGACTGGCTCGAGCTGCCCGACCCGCCCGAGCGCTGGGGGTGGGGCAAGACGGCGCATCTGCTGGTCGGGTCGCTGGCGCATTCGTCGCGGTGGCGCGGGGTGCTGGCCTCGTGTGAGGACCAGCCGCACCTGATCGAGGCCCTCGACGCGGTGGCGCACCGGTTGGGTGGGCTGACCCAGCGGTGGCGGTTCGACCGGATGGCCACGGTGTGTCACCCCGACTCCGGCGCGCTGACCGCCACCTTCGGTCCGGTCGCGGCGTTCTACCGGGTCGGGGTCGTCATTTGCCCGCCGCGGCGCGGGAACCGCAAGGGGGTGGTGGAGAAGGCCAACCACACCGCCGCGCAACGCTGGTGGCGCACCCTGGCCGACGAGGTGTCCCCGGCCCAAGCCCAGACCGGCCTGGACCGGTTCTGCGTGCGGGTCGGCGACGCCCGCCCGCGGCGCCGGGTGGATGGGACCGCGACCACGGTGGCCGGGCTGGCCGCCGACGAGGCGCTGCGCCCGATGCCCACCGCGCCGTTCCCGGCCATCCTGTCCGCCGACGCCCAGATCAGCGCGCAGGCCCTGGTGGCGTTCCGCGGCAACTCCTACTCCGTCGGCCCAGGGATGGCCGGGACCACGGTCACCGTGGCGCACCGGTTGGGCACCGCCACCCTCGACATCGTCTCCCCGGGCGGGGTGGTGCTGGCCCGGCATCGCCGCCAACCCGACTCGGCCGGCGCGGTGATCCGCCACGACGAGCACGTCACCGCGCTCGAGCACGCGGTGCTGGCCGCGTTCACCGACCGGGCCCCGTGCCGGGCCAAGACCCGCCGACCCCCGTCCGAAGCGGCCCGCGCGGAAGCGGCCCGCATCACCGCCACCCCTGCCGGCGGCGGGCGGGGTGGCGGCGGTGCTGTCCAGGTCGGTGGCGAGGTCGTCATCGACTTCGCCCGTTACGTCGAGGCGGCCGCGGACCGTCAGAAACCCAGCACCGGCACCACCGACGGGACCCGGCGATGACCGGGCCCGGCGATGAACGTGGCGGTGGACCCGGGTCGGTGGCCGAGGCCGGGGTGTATCAGCGGCTCCGCGCGCACCTGGCGTATCTGAAGATGGCCGATGCCGCCGCGGCGCTGCCCGGGCTGCTCGATCAGGCTCGCGAGCAACACCTGGGGCTGACCGCGGCGCTGGAACGGCTCCTCGCGGTCGAGGTCGACGCGGTCGAGGCCCGCCGCCAAGCGGGCCGGCTACGGTTCTCCAGCCTGCCCGAGCCCTGGACGCTGACCGACTTCGACTTCGCCGCCCAACCCGGCGTCGACGAGGCGCTGGTGCGGGATTTGGCCACGCTGCGGTTCCTCGACGACGCCACCAACGTCCTGCTCATCGGGCCGCCCGGGGTCGGGAAGACGATGCTGGCGATCTGCCTGGCCCGCGCCGCGGTCGAGGCCGGGCACCGGGTCTACTTCACCTCCGCCGCGGACCTGGCCGCGCGGTGTCTACGCGCGGCCCGGGAGGGCCGGTGGAACACCTGCATGCGGTTCTTCGCCGGACCCCGGCTCCTCGTGATCGACGAACTGGGCTACCTCAACGTGGCCGAGGAGGCCGTCGCTGCGCTGTTCCAGGTCAT
>DATMCA010000737.1:0-2403 GCA_035559015.1 Umezawaea sp.
GGGCACATCCGGACCTTCAAGACGATGAAGCCGGCCGAGATCAACGAAACGTGCATGGCGTGCCACAACCGTGGTACGCACGCCGGCTGGACGGGCAGCGCGCACGAGACGCGGAACCTGTCGTGCACGACGTGCCACAGCGTGCACAGCCCGAAGGCGCAGAAGTTCCAGCTGGTCGCGGCCACCCCCACCGCACTGTGCGCCACATGCCATCGCCTGCAGGTCGCCAAGACGGAACGGGCGGTCGCGCACATGCCGGTGCGCGAGGGCAAGATGGAGTGCGCGACGTGCCACAACCCGCACGGCTCCATCAACAATGTGAAGGCGCTCAAGGTCGGCAGCTCCGTCGTCGAGAGCTGCACCAGCTGCCACACGGAGATGCGCGGGCCGATGCTGTGGGAGCACGCGCCGGTCAAGGAGAACTGCGCGACCTGCCACGACCCGCATGGATCGTCGAACGACCGCATGCTGGCCGTGCGCATGCCGATGCTGTGTCAGCGATGCCACGTCGCCAGCCGGCATCCCTCCTCGATCTACGACAACGCGGCGATCACGACGAACAAGAGCAATCGCATGTTCGGCCGGTCGTGCGTCAACTGCCACTCCAACGTCCACGGGTCGAACCACCCGTCGGGCCAGTTCTACATGCGATAGCGCGGGGAGGTCTGCATGCGCCGTCTCGTGCTGGTAAATCTGGTCTGCGGGCTCGGGCTCGCCGTGACCGCCACCGTGCGGGCGCAGACGCCCGCTCCGGCGCCCGCCCAGGCGCCGACCCAGAAACCGCCCGCCACCGCACCCACCGCCGCGCCGGGGGCGCCCGGTCAGCCGGCGGCAGCCGCCGCCGAGGCACCGGCCGCCACGGCAGAATCGCCGCGCAGCCTCTTCGACGAGGAGCCGCGGCAGTTCGAGATCGGCGGACGATTGAGCAGCGTGTCGGGCGATCCGGCGCGCTTCCAGCGCTACCAGGACGTCAGGGACGGCATCCTCCTCGACCGGGTCCGGTTCGCCCGCGAGGGCACCGACGGCGCGTGGGTGTTCACGGGCGCCGCAGACAACGTCGGCTGGCGGGATCAGCGCTACGCCGGCAGCTACGAGCGCGTCGGCCGGTTCTCGATCTCGGGCCTGTGGGATCAGATCCCGCAGTTCTACAGCGTGGACACCAGGACGCCTTTCACGATGCCCGACAGCCCGCTCGGGCTCGACGACGCCACGCAGCAGACGATCCAGAACGGGCAGGCGGGCTCGACCCCGCTGAACCTCTACGTGCCGCTCGCGACCCAGTTCGATCTCCGCGAGCGCCGGGACATCGGCCGGTTCGACGTCAAGTTCGCGGCGACGAAGCAGCTCGACCTGACGGCGGCGTTCACGACGCAGAAGCACTCCGGCGAGCTGCCATGGGGGGCCAGCTTCGGCTTCAGCAATGACGTCGAGGTGGCGCTGCCCTACCGGTCGCGGGCCAACGACTTCACGGTCGGCGCCGAGTGGAACAACCAGCGCAACATGCTGCGCGTCGCCTACACGGGCTCGTGGTTCGACAATCAGGACGACACGCTGATCTGGGACAGCCCGCTGCGCCTGACCGACCAGACGTCCGGCGGGACCAACCCCGGACGGGGGCGGATGGCGCTCTGGCCGACCAACTCCGCCAACACCGTGAGCGCCGGCGGCTACACGAAGATCGCCAAGCGGACGCAGCTCACCGGCTTCCTCTCGTACGGCGTCTGGAGCAACGATTCGGCGCTGCTGCCGTTCACGATCAACACCTCGCCCGGGCTCCCGGCCCTGACCCTGCCGCGAAACACCGCCGACGCATCGGCGAACGTCCTGTCGATGAACCTGAACCTGGTGTCGCGCGACGTCGAGGACTGGCGGTTCTCCGCGCGGGTGCGCCACTACGGCTACGACAACCAGATGCCGCACACGGCGATCCCGCAGTTCATCAACTACGACACGTCGGTGAAGGCGTCGCCGACCGGCGGGCCGGAGAACTACGCGCACTCGCGCACCAACTTCGACGCGGACGCGACCTACACCGGTCTGCAGCAGGTCGCCCTCACCGCCGGCTATTCGCACAACGCCAGCAGCTACGACTTCCGCATCTTCGAAGGATCGGGCGAGGACGTCCTGCGGTTCTCGGCGGACGCGACCGGCTCGCAGTGGCTCACCTTCCGCGCCACCTGGGAGCTGTCGAGCAAGACCGGCACCGGGCTCGACGAAGAGGTGCTCACGGTCATCGGCGAGCAGCCGGCGCTGCGCCACTACGACCTCGCCAACCGGGGCCGTGACCGGTTCACCGGCCAGGTCGACGTGGTGCCGAACGAGTTCTGGACCTTCAGCGTCTCGGCGGGGCTGGGCAAGGACGACTACGACGAGAGCTACTTCGGCCTGCAGGAGTCGACGTTC
>DATMCA010000738.1:0-2572 GCA_035559015.1 Umezawaea sp.
GACCCGGCGGACGGCGTGATCGCCGGGATGTGCGCCCGCAGGTAGATCGGCGCCGCCGCCAGGGACGTGTCGCTGCTCCCGTGGCCCACCACGTACATCACCCGGTCCTCGCGGACGATCTGCTCGGCGATCCCCGTCGCCTTGTCCGCCCGGTCCTCGTCGTCGTAGACGAGCAGCTCGACCGGGTGCCCGTCGACACCGCCCGCCGCGTTCACCGCGTCCAGGTGCATCCGCAGCCCGCGTTCCATCGCGACCGAACCGGGCCGCGCCATCCCCGCCACCAGCGCGACGAACACCGGCTCCCCGCCCTGCCCGCCCGACGCCGAGTACACGCCGACCACCGACAGCAGCACGACCGCCACCGCCACCACCGCGCCCCACACCCCGCGCCGCCGGGGCGTGCCGGCCGCTTCCGGGCGAGGCGGCTCCACCAGGTCCTCGACCTCCCGCGGCGGCCTCGCCACCACCCCGTCCAGCTCCCGCCGGGCCCTGCCGGTCAGCGGATCGGCCTCGATCGCGAACGCCCGGTCCAGGCAGAACAACCGCTCCGCGGGCTCCTCCACCACCTCGGCCAACCACCGCCACGCGGGCTCGTAGTCGATCTTCTGCACCAGCGCCAGCCCCAGCAGCTCACGCGCGGCCACCGGATCCGTCTCGCGGGCCGCGATCGCCCGATGGGTGAGGGCGACCGGGGTGTCGGGATTGTCGGACACGGGTGGGGACCTCCGAAGTCGATCACTGAACGTGACGGAGGTTAAGCAGGCCCACCACGCCCCGATCGAGGATCCTTCGACCGGGTCACGGCGCACGTTCGGGTCAGGCGAAGCGGTGGACGACGTCCTCACCGTGTGGGAGGACGTCGAGGAGGTCCACCGACACGTCCACAGGCACGACCTCGGTCCCCGCGCCGAACGTCGACGGCAGACCGGCGGTGTCGGCGAGCCGCCCGAACACCCGCTTGAGCGCGAGCTCCGCCACCACCACCTCCTCGTGCCGAGCGGCGAGCACCTGAACCGCGCGAGCACCGGCTCGCAGATGGGACCGAACCCGGTCCGGGTAGCCGCGGCCGAACTTCTGGACGTCTCCGAAGCGGACCAGGTACAGCAGGTACGGGTCGTCGGCCCGGCCGCGGTGGGTCCGCGAAGCCGGGTCGGGCGGGCAGGTGCCGCACTCGGTGCGCCTCCGCTCCAGCTTCTGGATCCGGCCGCACCGCTCGTGGCGCCCCCAGGTCCCGAACGAGTGGCGCTCCAGCCTCTCCCCGCTCCACGGCAGCCCGTGCACGTCGCCCGCGATCACCGTCCACCCCGGACGCTCGTACGCCTCCAGTTCCCGCACCAGCGCCGTCGCCGCGATGAACTCCGCCGCGCCGTGCACCGGAACCGCGTCACCCGGCCCCAGCCGCAGGAACGTCCGCACGTTGGCGGCGAGCCCGGTGTCCGACCTCGTGCGGGCCAGCAGTCGCCTGCCCATCCCCATGACGGCCAGGTCCGGGGACGACCGGGCGTCCAGGCACACCTGGCACCGGGTGACCCACCCGGCCCGGCAGGACCTCTCGGCACCGCACCAGCGGCAGCGCAGGATCAGGATCCGGGCGCCGTCCGGTCGGTCGGCGACGACCTCCATCTGCCCTTCGACCCGCCGGACGCATTCCGGGCACTGCGGGAACCACGCGGTGTCGCGGCCCCTCCCGGTGGTGCCCGCGCCACCGGTCACCGCTCTGAGGCAGTTCGCGCAGCGCTGGACGTCGTCTTCTCCCCGTGCCCCCACGGTCGATCATGAAATCGGCTGTGACCCGCCCCCGTCAACAGCCTGCCCCGACCGCCTGTGTTCGACTGGACCTCCGCTACCCGAGGAGGTCCTGGTGCTGGTCGTCGAGTGCGACGCCGTGCTGTTCGACAACGACGGCGTGCTGGTGGACTCGGACGCGGGGGTGTACGCGGCGTGGAGTCGGTGGGCGCGGGTGGTCGGGTTGTCGGTGGACGAGGTGACCGAGGCGGTGCACGGGCGGCGGGCGGCGGACACCGTGGCGTTGCTGGTGCCCGAGGGCGGGCGGGCCGGGGCGTTGGCGGACATCACCCGCTGGGAGGTCGAGGAGGCGGCGGGGACGACCGCGGTGCCGGGAGCGGTGGCGCTGGTGGAGTCGTTGCCGCGCGGGGTCTGGGCGGTGGTGACGTCCGGGGTCACGGCGTTGGCGAGGGCACGGCTGGAGGCGGCCGGGTTCCCGACGCCGTCGGTGATGGTGGCGGCGGACGACGTGGTGAACGGCAAGCCCGCGCCGGACGGCTACCTGGCCGCGGCGAAGACCCTGGGCGTCCGGCCCGACCGCGCCGTCGTGGTCGAGGACAGCGCCGCCGGGATCGCGGCGGGGCGGGCGGCCGGGGTGGCGAAGGTCGTCGGCGTCGGCGAGCGGGCGTTGCGGGCGGGGGCGGACCTGGTGGTGCGGGACCTCACCGGGCTCCGCTGGGTTGCCGGGGAACTGCACGTGGACCGAGCGACCCTGCTCGGCTGACCACGGCGAGCACCAGCACCCAGCCCGCGAAGACCAGGGACGCCGCGCGGGGCGTGACGGCGT
>DATMCA010000739.1:0-3679 GCA_035559015.1 Umezawaea sp.
ACGGCTGGGACGGCGCCATCGCCGACGCGGGCGCGATCACCGCGAAACTGCGGGCCGACGGCCTGGAACTGTCCACGGTCAACCTCGGCGGCGGCCTCCCGTCGGCGTACCTGGAGGAACCGCCGCCGCTGGCGGACTTCGCCGAGGCCATCACCACCTCGATCGCCAGGCACTTCGGCGAGCACCGGCCCGCGGTGATGATCGAGCCGGGCCGCGCGGTCGTCGCCGAGTCCGGCGTGATCCGCTCGGAAGTCGTTCTGGTGTCGCGGAAGTCGTACTCCGACGAACGGCGGTGGGTCTACCTCGACATCGGCCGCTACGGTGGTTTGGCGGAGACCGAGGGCGAAGCCATCGCGTACCCGCTGCGCACGAGCAAGGACGACGGGCAACGCGGCCCCGTCGTGCTGGCGGGCCCCACGTGCGACGCCGACGACGTCCTCTACCAGCGCGTCCGGTACGACCTCCCGCTCGACCTGTGCGCGGGTGACCACGTCGACCTGCTGGGCGCGGGCGCCTACACGTCGAGCTACTCCTCGGTGGCCTTCAACGGTTTCGGCCCGCTGGCCACCTACTGCGTGCGGTGAGCACGCCCCGGGATGTCCACAAGTTCGGTCCCACTGAAGATGTTTGGAGTGATTGATGTCCGAAGTTCCGTGCGAGACGGAGCCGGTCGGCTTGTTCGCAGGACAGCACGTGCTCGCCGAGTTGGAGGGCGTGAGCCCCGAGATCCTCGATGACGAGAAGTTCCTGCGACATGCGCTCGGTGAAGCTCTCACCCAGGCGAATGCCACGGTGCTGGAGGTGATCTCCAAGCAGTTCGACCCGCAGGGGGTCACCGTGCTGGCCCTGCTTTCGGAGTCGCACGCGTCCATCCACACCTATCCGGAGGTCGGATCGGTGTTCGTGGACGTGTTCACCTGCGGCACGAGGGCGAAACCCGCGCTTGCGGTGCAGTTGCTCGCCGAGGCGCTGGGCGCCGCGTCGACACGGACGGACATGATCAGCCGGGGCAACCGCGTCCCGGCTCTCGTTGGTGAGGAAAAAGCGTGACCACGATCGACAGCTCGATTCGCGAACCCCTGGGTGAAGGCCTCACCCGCCTCTGGGACATCAAGGACGTCGTCGTCGACACGCAGACGGAGTTCCAGCACCTGGTGATCGCCGACACGGCGCAGGGCCGGTCCCTGTTCTGCGACGACGACCGCCAGAGCACGGAGTTCAGCCAGCTCACCTACCACGAGGCGCTGATGGTCCCGGCGCTGCTGCTCGCGGACACCGTCGACCGCGTGCTGGTCATCGGTTCCAGCGAGGGCGTCGTGTGCCAGATGGCCGTCGCGGCGGGCGCGACCGTCGTCGACCACATCGACATCGACGAGCAGGCCGTGAAGCTGTGCGCCGAGCACCTGCCGTACGGCTACTCGCCGTCCGAGCTGGCCGAGGCCGAGGCGGGCACCGGACCGGTGCGGGTCAAGTACATCGACGGGTGGGAGTACATCCGCACCACCTCGGAGAAGTACGACATCGTGCTGGTCGACCTCCCCGACGAGCGCGAGGAGGAGGCGCAGCACAACCGTCTGTACGGCGAGGAGTTCCTGCGCATGTGCAAGGCGCTGCTCACACCCGGCGGTGTCGTCGTGACGCAGGCGGGCTGCCAGACCATGTGGCGCAACACGACGCTGATCCGCTCGTTCCAGCGGTTCAACGAGGTTTTCGACACGATCGTCTACTACGGCTCGGACGAGCACGAGTGGGCGTACCTGTTCGGGCGCGCGGACGTGGTCGACGACCCGACCTCGCTGATGGCCGAGCGGCTCCAGACCTCCGGCTACCAGCCGGAGACGATCGACGACCTGGCGCTGCTGTCCGGCTCGATCCCGCCGTTCACCGTTCGCCAGTCCCTGGCGTAGAACCGTTGGGGGGAGCCGTTTCCCGGCTCCCCCCACGGCTCACGCCAGCGCCCGCTTCAGGAAGTCCACCTGGAGCAGCAGCAGGTTCTCCGCGACCTGCTCCTGCGGGGTCATGTGCGTGACGCCGCTCAGCGGCAGCACGGAGTGCGGCCTGCCCGCCGCGACCAGCGCGGACGAGAGCCGCAGCGAGTGCGCCGCCACCACGTTGTCGTCGGCCAGCCCGTGGATGATCATCAGCGGCCGTTCCAGCTTCGCCGCGTCGGAGATCAGCGAGTTCGCCTCGTACACCTCGGGCTTCTCGCGCGGGTCCCCCAGGTAGCGCTCGGTGTAGTGCGTGTCGTAGAGCGCCCAGTCGGTGACCGGGGCGCCCGCGACGGCCGCGTGGAACACGTCCGGCCTGCGCAGCACGGCCAGCGCCGACAGGTACCCGCCGTAGGACCAGCCGCGGATCGCCACGCGCGACAGGTCGAGGTCCTGGTGCTGGGCCGCCACGGCGTGCAGCGCGTCGACCTGGTCGTCCAGCGTCGAGCCCGCGAAGTCGAACGCGATCTCCCGCTCCCACACCGGTCCGCGGCCGGGCGTGCCGCGGCCGTCCGCGACGAGGACCGCGAAACCCTGGTCCGCCAACCACTGCGACGCCAGGTGGGCGTTGCGCGCCGACAGCACGCGCTGCGCGTGCGGCCCGCCGTACGGGTCGAGCAGCACCGGCAGCTTCGCCGACCCCGGCACGTGGCCGGTCGGGAACAGCAGCGCCACGCGCAGGTCCCGCTTCCCCACCGTCAGCATCCGGACGTCCGGCGTCAGCACCGGGGTCTCGGCGAACGACGCGATCTCCTGCCCCGTAGACACGGTCACCCGCGCGCCGAACCGGTCCAGCGAGGCCGCCGTCAGCAGCAGGACACCACCGCCGCGCACGGCGTGGTTCACACCGTCCACAGTGGACAGACGTTCGACGCCCGCCGCAGTCACGCGGTGGACGTGCACCTGCGTCGGGTCGCCCTCCGACGCGGTCACCAGCACGTCGTCCGCCGTCACGTCGAGCACCGCGCGCACCTGGAAGCCGTCCGGCGTCCACTCCTCGTCGCCGACCACGAGCCGGTTCGCGTCGTCGCGCACGGCGATCCGCACGAGCCTGCCGTCGGGCGTCCACGCGGGCACGCCCGGCATGAGCTCGACCCAGCGCGGGTCGGTGTCGGTGTGCACGACCTCGGTGGCGCCGGTCGCGGTGTCCACGGCCAGCACCAGCGCGGTCCGCTGGTCCCTGGTCTGCACCAGCAGCAGCGGGGCACCGCCGGAGGACCAGTGCGCCGACGCCAGGTACGGGTAGGCGTCGCGGTCCCACTCGACGGCGACGGACGTGCCGTCCAGGCCCAGCACGGACAGGCTCACGAGCGCGTTCGGCGTGCCCGCCGCCGGGTAGGCGATCTCGGTCGCGGGCGTCGCCGGGTTGGCCGGGTCGGCGATGTGCCAGCGCGGCACCGGCGTGTTGTCCACCCGCGCGGCGAGCACGGCCGTGCCGTCCGGCGCGAACCAGTGGCCGCGGAACCGGTTCATCTCCTCGGCCGCGATGAACTCCGCCAGGCCCCAGGTGACCTCGGGGTCGTCGTCCCGGCCGAGCACGGTGTCCTCGCCCGAGGCCAGGTCCACGACGTGCAGCGCCCCGTCCGCCACGTACGCGACGCTCGTGCCGGTCGGGTCGAGCCTCGGGTCGATCACCGAGCCCGCCGCGGGCAGCTCGCGGACCTCGTTCGAGACCAGGTCGGCCAGGAAGA
>DATMCA010000740.1:0-13796 GCA_035559015.1 Umezawaea sp.
CCACGACGACCGGGTCCAGACCGAGCACGAACCTGGTGCGGGGTAGCGCGTCGGAGAGGAACACGTTGATCGCCTCGAAGACCTCGGCTGTCGTCTTCGGGGTGCAGCGGTCCAGGTCGTCGATGAACACCACGAGCTGCAGGCCGTGCTGCTCCAAGTCCTTCAGCAGTTCGGTCACGTCGTGCTGCACCAGGTAGAGGTAGCCCGACCGGGCGTTGTAGTACGGGTCGCGCACCGAGTCGTTGCCACCGGAGGAGAAGGCGTTGCTGAGTACTGGACCGGCGAACAGTTCGCGCGGCAGGAAGGCCGACGCCCGATCCCAGAAGTAGCGCTTCGCGGTGTGCAGCAGTCCGATCACCAGCGGCGACGACGGCACCGCGATCAGCCAGGGGATCGGGATGGGCAACCTGGCCAGCTGAGTGACGACGGTGACGCCGAGCGCCAGGACGCCGACGGTGAGGAAGGGGGAACGGACCCGCTTCCACAGTTCGCGTTGAGCGTGCCGCTGGTCGATCCTGGTGGCATTGCGGGCGAACCAGTGGCGCTCCCGGCTGTCCCGGTCGGGCAGCACGGCGTCCTCGACAGCTTCGGTGACGGTCTTGGCCAGCCCTGCCCAGACCTGTTCGCTGGACTGGTGTCGCCACGGGTTGAAGCTGGCGACAACGGATCCGGTGGGTGGGGCGGGCGGCAACTCGACAACCTCGGGTGGCCTGCGCAGCAACCGATCGGCCTGCCAGACGGCTAGGCGCTTGCCGGGCTCGGAGTGGCGGCCGGTGGTCAGCTCCGCCTTGACCAGTTCCAGCATCGTGCTTTTGCCCGACCCCCAAGGGCCTTCGATGGTGAGCACATTCGGCCCGACGTCCGGGTCGGTCGTGGACTGCGGTCGCAGCAACTCCGCGGTCGTCTCGATGAAGGCGCCGCGGTTCAACAGGTCGACCGTTGACGTTCGGTCACCGAACCCGCGGGTGAGGACAGACCCAGTGCGAGCGGTGGCGGTGAGACCGGGGTTCCAGATCCGGATGACGCCGCTCATCCCGGCGGACACGACCCGCGGGCCACCATCGGCGGCGGTGAAGTGCGTGAGGGCGTTGGGTGGATCGGCGAGCAAGCACATCCGGCGCTGCTCACCGGTTTCCGGGTCCCACAGCCTGATGGTGTTCGCCGAGGTCGCCGAAACCACGAGTTCGGCGCCGCCGGGGAACCGGATCCAGTCCAGTGCGACCACGCCTGCGCCATGGCCCGTCCACTGGCGCACCTTCAAGCCTGAGTCGAGGTCCCACAGGGAGATGCTGTGGTGAAGGCCTCCGGCAACGACCCGCCGCCCGGACGCGGCCAGCGCTCTCACCTGCCCGCCGTGCTCGCCGATGACGCGCTGGGTGGTTCCGTTCGACAGCACGACCCTACCGCGATCGGAGGCCGCCACCAGGTCGGTCGCGGTGCCCGCGACCGCCACCACCTTTCCGGCGCCACCCACCGCTTGGTGTTGATTCGACTTTAGCGTCGACAGCCACAGCTCGCCCACCTCCGTGGCCGACGCGATCCGTGCGGTGGAGTCCCACCCGAACACCGTCAAGTCGTTGATCCCGGCTCGGTACCCGGTCAGTTCGCGCGAGGACCAACCGGAATCGGTCCGCCAGATCGACACCCGCTTGTCCTGCCCGCCCGATACGAGATGGGTGTCGTCGACCGCGCACAGGGCTGTGACCGGGCCTGAGTGTGATTCCACGATCCGGACGCGACCACCCCCGCGGGCTTCCCAGACGAGGATGCGCCCGTCACCGCACCCCGCCGCTATCATCGTTGCTCCCGCCGGGGAGGTGAACGCCTCCAGACTGTGAACCGGGCTGCCCGCCTCGATGGTCAGTTCCACTTCGGTGCGGTTGTTCGCTCCGGCGAACCCCAGGTCCCTGCCGCCAGGAGAGAACAGGTGCGTCGTGCGGGTGGCGCGGCCGAGTTGCCCCGACAGGTCCTCGGAGGTCAACTCCGGACCCTCCTGATCGAGAATCGTGATCAGCGCGCTGCCCAACCGGATGTCGTCGCCGGTCGTGGACACGACGAAGGACGGTCGGTCGAGGATGTACGGCAAGTTCCACGACCAGCGGTCCAGCAGGATGATCACGGCGCTCGCGGGGGAACTCGAGATGACCTGCTCCAGGGAGGACCGGGCCGCTTCTTCGTTCGAGGGCCTGGCGAGCCAGTACACGAGCAGCGTGCCGGTGGTCCCGCTGCCGACCTGCTCCAAGACGTCGAGAGCCGAGGTGAAGTCATCCGGATCGAACTGGGTGAGCCGCTCCCGAGCCAGGCCGCAGCGGTCCACGAGCACGCGGCTGATCCCGATACCGATATCGCGATCGGAGCTCATGACGATGGCGTTGGAGCCTGTTCGGGCTAATGCGGGGTCCATCCGACACATCATCCACGATGTTTCCGCCACGTTTCCGTCCTGGACTTCCCCTGCCCCAGGTAGTGCGCAAACGGCTCTCGGCGGGTCAGTATGTCGACCATGGAACGTCGAACACGCACCTCAGCACTGCGGCGCAGCAGCACCGTGGCGGTTCCGCGGCCGAGCAAGCTGTTCGACGGCTACCTGGACCCCGACCGGCCCCACGCGGGCGCGTACGACGAGATGTTCAACTCCGACGAAGGGGTCCGGTCGGCGTACCGGGCGTTGTACGACTCGATCGCCCCGTCCGAGGTGGAGGACCTGACCGCGCGGTCCGAGGCGTTGGGGCGGGCGTTCGTCGACCAGGGCATCACGTTCTCGCTGTCTGGGCAGGAGAGGCCGTTCCCGCTGGACCTGATCCCGCGGATCCTGACGGCGTCGGAGTGGTCGAAGCTCGAACGCGGCATCGTGCAGCGGGTGCGGGCGATGGAGATGTTCCTCGCCGACATCTACGGCGACGCGCAGATCGTCCGCGACGGGGTGCTGCCGCGGCGGTTGATCACGTCGTGCGAGCACTTCCACCGGGAGGCAGCGGGGATCAACCCACCGAACGGGGTGCGGATCCACGTGTCCGGCGTCGACCTGGTGCGCGACGAGGACGGCGTGTTCCGGGTGCTGGAGGACAACCTGCGGTGCCCGTCCGGGGTGTCGTACGTGATGGAGAACCGCCGGACGATGGCGCGAGTGTTCCCCGACCTGTTCGCGCGGCACCGCGTGCGCGCGGTCGGCGACTACGCCGTGCACCTGCTGCGGGCGCTGCGCAACGCGGCGGCGCCGAACGCGGCCGACCCGAACGTCGTCGTGCTGACGCCCGGCGTGGCGAACTCGGCGTACTTCGAGCACTCCCTGCTCGCCCGGCAGATGGGCGTCGAACTGGTCGAGGGCCGTGACCTGTTCTGCCGGGACAACCTCGTCTACCTGCGGACGACCGAGGGCGAGCGGCAGGTGGACGTGATCTACCGCCGCATCGACGACGACTTCCTCGACCCGGTGCACCTGCGGCCGGACTCGGTGCTGGGCGTGGCCGGGCTGCTGAACGCGGCGCGGGCGGGCAACGTCGTCATCGCCAACGCGATGGGCAACGGCGTCGCGGACGACAAGCTCGTCTACACCTACATGCCGGAGATCGTGCAGTACTACCTCCACGAGAAGCCGCTGCTGCCGAACGTGGACACCTTCCGCTGCTGGCTGCCGGACGAGTGCTCCTACGTGCTGGACCACCTGGACGAGCTGGTCGTGAAGCCGGTCGAGGGCTCCGGCGGCTACGGGATCGTGTTCGGCCCGTACGCGACGACCAAGGAGCTGAACTCGCTGCGCAAGCGGATCAGGTCGAACCCGCGCGGCTGGATCGCGCAGCCGGTGGTGCAGCTCTCGACCGTGCCGACCAAGATCGGCGACCGGCTGATGCCCCGGCACGTCGACCTGCGGCCGTTCGCGGTGAACGACGGCAACTTCATCTTCGTCCTGCCCGGCGGGCTGACGCGGGTCGCGCTGCCGAAGGGCAGCCTGGTCGTGAACTCCTCGCAGGGCGGCGGTTCCAAGGACACGTGGGTGCTCGCGCCGCGGTCGTCCACTGTGGAGCGCGAACTGGCCGAGCCGGGGCTCGCGGGCCCGGAGAAGGTGGCCGCCATCGCCGCCGAGCAGGGGCCGGAGCTGTCGAGCTCCCAGCAACAGCAGCAACAGCAGCAGCAGCTTTCGCACCGTACCGAGGAGGCCTGATGCTCGCTCGCAACGCGGAGTCGCTGTACTGGATCGGCAGGTACGTCGAACGGGCGGACGACACCGCCCGGATCCTGGACGTCTCGGTGCACCAACTGCTGGAGGACGCGACCGTCGACCCCGACGCGACCAGCCGCCAGCTGCTGGCGGTGCTGGGCATCACCCCGCCGGACGACGGCAAGGTCCTGGACGTGTGGTCGCTGACCGAGCTGGTGGCGTACTCGGGCGAGAACGCCGGGTCGATCGTGGCGTCGGTCAACAGCGCGCGGGAGAACACCAAGGGCGCTCGCGAGGTCGTGTCGAGCGAGATGTGGGAGTGCCTCAACACGATGTACAACGCGGTGCCCGAGCGGCAGCGCTACGCCCGCACGGTGGGCCCGCACGCGTTCTTCTCGTTCGTCGAGGAGCGCGCGGCGATGTTCGCCGGGCTGGCCGACTCGACGATGAGCCGCGACGACGGCTGGCGGTTCCTCGTGCTCGGCCGCTCGGTGGAGCGCGTCGACATGATCGTCCGGCTGCTGCTCTCGCGCGTCGGCGACAAGGCGTCCTCGCCGGGCTGGGTCACGGTGCTGCGCTCGGCGGGCGCGCACGACACGTACCTGCGCACCTACCGCGGCGCGCTGGACGCGGGCCGGGTCGTGCAGTTCCTGCTGCTCGACCGGCTGTTCCCGCGTTCGGTGTTCCACGCGCTGAAGCAGGCCGAGTCGTGCCTGGAGCACCTCGACCACCAGCCGAGCGTGCGGGTCGGCGCGCGCGCCGAAGCGCTGCGGCTGCTCGGCCAGGCCCGCAGCGACCTGGAGTTCCTGCGGCCCCACGACCTCCTCGAAGACCTGCCGCGCAGGCTCAAGGCGCTCCAGACGACCGTCCGGGACGTCGGCGAAGCCGTTTCGCTCCAGTACTTCCACTCCGTGCCCTGGGTGGCGTGGACCAACGCGAAGGTGACGTCATGAGCTGGCGCGTGCGGGTGGTGCACACCACCGGGTACCGGTACGACCTGCCGGTGACCCAGTCCTACAACGAGGCACGGCTGACCCCGCGCGGCGACCGGCGGCAGAACGTCGTCGTCAGCCGGGTCGAGACCACCCCCGCGACCAGGGCCTACCGGTACACCGACTACTGGGGCACCGAGGTCACGTCGTTCGACCTGCACGCGCCGCACGTGGAGCTGAAGGTCGTCGCGTCGTCGGTCGTGGAGACGGGCGAGGACAACGAGCCGGTCCGCACGGGCGGGTGGCCCGACCTGAAGGCTGACTCGCTGGTCGACCGGTACACGGAGTTCCTGGACTGGACGTCGTACGTGCCGAAGGACAAGGAGCTCGCGGCCGTCGCGCGGGAGCTGCGCAGGGGAGCGACCCCGGCGGACGCGGTGCTCGCCGCCTGCCACTGGGTGCACGAGCAGCTCAAGTACCAGCCCGGCACGACCGGCGTGCACAGCTCGGCGGTCGACGCGTGGCGCGCCCGTGAAGGCGTCTGCCAGGACTTCGCGCACCTCACGCTGGTGCTGCTGCGGGCGATGGGCATCCCGTCGCGGTACGTCTCCGGCTACCTGCACACCAAGCCGGACGGCGCCGTGCGGGAGACCGTCCGGGGGGAGAGCCACGCGTGGATCGAGGCCTGGACGGGCGGCTGGTGGGGGTACGACCCGACCAACGCCATCCCGGTCGGTCCGCGGCACATCTGGGTGGCCCTGGGCAGGGACTACGCCGACGTGGCACCCCTGAAGGGCACGTACTCGGGCGGGGCCGCCTCGGCGTTGGACGTGACGGTGGAAGTTACCCGTTTGGCTTGAACCCCTATAGCGCGCCATCCGTAGTCAGGGGCATGCGCCTCCTTCGATCTGCTGCCGCGTCGCTGATCGTCGTCTTCGCCGCGCTCCTGCCTCTGGCCGGAACCGCGATCGGCCAGCCGGTGAACACCGAGGTCGAGCAGACCCAGTGGGGGCCGCTTGACGCAGCGGCCCGCGACATGTTGGTGAAGGTCCGCCTCGCGGGCCTCTGGGAAGGCCCGGCCGGCCAGATGGGGGTGGAGAAGTCGGCCAACCCCCTCGTGCAGGAAGCCGGACGGCACCTGATCGAAGGGCACACCGACCTCGACGCGCGGGTGATCGAACTGGGCAAGATGCTGAACGTCCCGCTGCCCACGGCCCCGAACGCGGACCAGCAGGGATGGCTGCGCGAGATGACGGCGGCCCCCGCGGGCAGCGAGGAGTTCGACAAGGTCTACGCGAACCGGCTCCGCGCCGCGCACGGCAAGGTGTACATCGTCCTGTCGCAGGTCCGGGCGGGCACCCGCAACACCCTCATCCGCGACTTCGCCGACGTCTGCATGCGGACCGTGCTCGACCACATCACGGTGCTGGAGAAGACCGGCAAGGTCGACTTCACCGACACCAAGAACATCCCGATCGCGACGGTCGCCCCGGCGGCGGGCGCGGCGGCCACCCCGCAGGTCAAGACGGCGGTCGGCCCCGAGATGAGCATGCCGCTCATCGTGGTGATCGGCGGCGTCCTGATCGTGGTGACGCTCGTCGGGCTCCGGATGCTCCTCGGCGGCCGCGCCAAGCAGCGCTTCCGCGGCTAGCACCCCCAGTACCAGCGGTTCGACGTCCCGCTGGCCGGATCCCCCGTGCCTCGCCCGGCGCGGGGGATCCGGCAGGCGGGACGTCCGCGTCAGCTCCAGCCGTGGCGCGAGCGCAGGACGTCGACGACCTGGCTGAACCGCTCCGGCTCCAGCACCGAGCCCTCGCGGCGGATGTCGTCCTCGGCCAGCTCGAACACCCGGTCCAGCCGCAGGTAGGAGTGCCGCCCGTCGCGGTCCCACTTGCCGGAGCCGAGGTCCAGCCAGTCGTCCAGCTCGTGGTCGTCCGGCTCCTTGCTGGACAGCATCAGCCCGAGCAGCGAGCGGTGGTGCCTGCCCACGACCAGCAGCGGGCGGTCCTTGCCGCGTTTCGGGTCCTCCTCGTACGGCACCCACGCCCACACGATCTCGCCCGGATCGGCCAGGCCGTCCAGGTCGGGGGAGTACTCCAGGGTGGCGGCGACAGCGGCCGAGTGCACCTCGCGGACCGCGCCCTTGAGCGGGCGGGCGTCCTCTCCATTTGCGAACACCGGCAGAGCTTATGGCCCGGGTCTCACATGAGCAGGTAAAAGCGGGTACTCGCGCCATGAGATGATGTGGTGTCCCCCGTCCTATTGCGCGAGGAACTTGAGTGAGCACGTTCGCCGACAAGACGTTCACGCCTCCGGATCTCATCCGGAACTTCTGCATCATCGCCCACATCGACCACGGCAAGTCCACCCTGGCCGATCGGATGCTGCAGATCACCGGCGTCGTCGACCCGAGGTTGATGCGCGCCCAGTACCTGGACCGCATGGACATCGAGCGCGAGCGCGGCATCACGATCAAGGCGCAGAACGTGCGCCTGCCGTGGCAGATCGCGGACAAGCCGCACGTGCTCCACATGATCGACACGCCCGGCCACGTGGACTTCACCTACGAGGTGTCCCGAGCGCTGGAGGCCTGCGAGGGCGCCGTGCTGCTGGTGGACGCCGCGCAGGGCATCGAGGCCCAGACGCTGGCGAACCTGTACCTGGCGCTGGAGAACGACCTCGCGGTCATCCCGGTGCTGAACAAGATCGACCTCCCGGCGGCCGACCCGGACAAGTACGCCAAGGAGATCGCGCACATCATCGGGTGCGACCCGGACGAGGTGCTGCGGGTCTCGGCGAAGACCGGGTTCGGCGTCAAGGAGCTGCTCGACGAGGTCGTGCTGAAGGTGCCGGCGCCCGTCGGCGACGCCGAGGCCCCGGCCCGCGCGATGATCTTCGACTCGGTCTACGACACCTACCGCGGCGTGGTGACCTACATTCGCGTCGTGGACGGCAAGATCACCCCGCGCGAGCGGATCAAGATGATGTCCACCGGCGCCGTGCACGAGATCCTGGAAGTCGGGATCATCTCACCGGAGCCCAAGGCCAGCGTCGGTCTCGGCGTCGGCGAGGTGGGCTACCTGATCACGGGTGTGAAGGACGTCCGCCAGTCGAAGGTCGGCGACACCGTCACCTCCGAGCGCAAGGGCGCGACCGAGCCGCTGGCCGGCTACCGCGAGCCGCGGCCGATGGTCTACTCCGGCCTCTACCCGGTGGACGGCTCGGACTACCCGGAGCTGCGCGAGGCGCTGGACAAGCTCCAGCTCAACGACGCCGCCCTGACCTACGAGCCGGAGACGTCGGCGGCGCTGGGCTTCGGCTTCCGCTGCGGCTTCCTCGGCCTGCTGCACCTGGAGATCACCCGCGACCGGCTGGAGCGGGAGTTCGGGCTCGACCTGATCTCCACCGCGCCCAACGTGGTCTACCGCGTGGTCATGGAGGACGGCGCGGTGCACACCGTGACGAACCCGTCCGACTGGCCCGACGGCAAGATGGCCGACATCTACGAGCCGGTCACCAAGTGCACGATCATCGCGCCCAGCGACTACATCGGCGCGATCATGGAGCTGTGCCAGAGCAAGCGCGGCCAGCTCGGCGGCATGGACTACCTGTCCGAGGACCGGGTCGAGCTGCGCTACACGATGCCGCTCGGTGAGATCATCTTCGACTTCTTCGACAACCTGAAGTCCCGCACCCGCGGCTACGCGTCGCTGGACTACGAGGAGTCGGGCGAGCAGAGCTCGGAGCTGGTCAAGGTCGACATCCTGCTCCAGGGCGAGGCCGTCGACGCGTTCAGCGCCATCTGCCACAAGGACTCCGCGTACGGCTACGGCACGCGGATGGCCTCGAAGCTGCGCGAGCTGATCCCGCGCCAGCAGTTCGAGATCCCGATCCAGGCCGCCATCGGCTCACGGGTGATCGCGCGCGAGAACATCCGCGCGATCCGCAAGGACGTCCTCGCCAAGTGCTACGGCGGTGACATCACCCGGAAGCGGAAGCTGCTGGAGAAGCAGAAGGTCGGCAAGAAGCGGATGAAGATGGTCGGCCGCGTCGAGGTGCCGCAGGAAGCCTTTGTGGCGGCCTTGTCGACCGACGACGACAAGAAGAAGAAGTAGTAGCAGCTCGAACCGGAAGCGCCGTACGCCCACCGCGTGCGGCGCTTTCGCGTGTCACGGGAAGTCGTTGTGCCGCAACGACGAAGGCCACCCTCGGCAGCGTTGCCGGGGTGGCCTCTGGGTTGAGTCGAACTGGCTGTCAGATCGCGGCCCTCTCAGGCGCGCAGACGCGTTCGACAGTGAACGGCCTAGCTTGTCAGCTTCCGGTGCGGATGATCCGCTCCATGGACTGGCTGTGCAGGATCGCCTTGATCTGCGCGGCGTCCTCCGAGTCGTGCCGGTCCAGCATCGCGTCCAGGTCGAGCCGGTCGCTCGGCGTGGTGTAGCTGGCCAACTGCCGCTCAAGGCTCTGGCGGCTCCGCCGGGCCGCGCGGCGGCTCGACAGGCTGTTGCGCAGTGTCCGGATAGCGGTGGTGGGGTGTGTCATCTCGTCCTTCGACTAGTGGTGCTCGGTCTTCTTGCACCACCCATCCTTCACCTTTTTCCGCACTTCTGCATCGATTCCGAGGGTGATCTGTCTCGCACAACGCCGTTACGTGTGGTATACGGCACGTTCACCCGTTCTCGTAATAATCCAGCAGCCTCAGAGCGGTCTCGTACTTCTCCCGCAGGCGCTCGCGCTCGGCCGGTTCCAGCAGCGCCGTCCGGTCCGGCGACAGGTTGTCGGAGATGTCCGCGCGCTTCACCACCAGCGCGATCGGATCGGCCGCGACCCTGGCGAGGTAGGCGGACTGGGGCTCGTCGGGGAAGTGGGTCAGCGCCTCCACCGCGCGCACGACGACCGCGGGGCACTCCAGGTCGGCCAGTTCGTCGAGCGTGACGGTCGTGTCCTCGACGACGTCGTGCAGCACGGCCGCCATCTGCTCGGCCTCACCGTCCACACGGGTCATCACCCGCAACGGGTGGTCGATGTACGGGTTGCCCGACTTGTCGATCTGGCCCTCGTGCGCCCGGCGGGCGAGATTGACGGCATCCGGCAGCGTGAACGTCATGATCTTCCTCCGACCTCCACGGTCGGACGACCGTGTTGCCTGCTCTTGCCCCTGCATTCCCAGTCCACCACGGGATAAACACGTTCGACAGCGGTTCGGGCCGTTCGGCCCAGTGGAACCGGAGCCTTCGGCCTAACGGGGCCGCAACCCTTGACAGGCCCTAGTGGTCTAGTCCATTTTTCGGGTGGCCCACATCACTTGTCCGGGCCGCGGCCGCCGAAGTGGATCTGGTGAGGTGCACGTGGGTACGAAGACGAGACGAGCGCTGGTCGCAGTCCTGAGCGCGTTGGTGGCCTTCGCGGGCCTCGGCTTGATCGTCGTGGGCAACGCGTCCGCGGCGAACCTGGTGGGGAACTTCGGCTTCGAGGCCGGGAACACCAGTTCGTGGACCTGTTCGGGCGGCGCCTCCGCGGTGACCAGTCCGAAGCGGACCGGGTCGTTCGCGCTGTCCGGCACCCCGGCGGGGCAGGACAACTCGCGCTGCTCGCAGACCGTGACGGTGGTGCCGAACACCGCGTACAAGCTGTCCGCCTGGGTGCAGGGCAGCTACACCTACCTCGGTGTCACCGGCACGAGCACGGGTGAGAAGAGCACCTGGACGCCCGGTTCCAGTTCGTGGACGCAGCTGTCGCTGGACTTCACCAGCGCGTCGGCGACCACGGTGACCATCTACCTGCACGGCTGGTACGGCCAGCCGCCGTACTTCGCCGACGACGTCGCCGTGGACGGTCCGGGCACCCCGCCCACCACGACCAGCACCACGTCCACCACGACGACGACCACGACCACCACCACGACGACCGGCCCGCCGCCGGTGACGTCGCTGCCGAAGCACGTGCTCACGGGCTACTGGCAGAACTTCAACAACGGCGCCAGGGTGCTGAAGATCGCCGACGTGCCGACCACCTACGACATCATCGCGGTCTCGTTCGCCGACGCCGTCGCGGGCACGCCCGGCGCGGTGACGTTCAACCTCGACCCCGGCCTGTCCAGCGCGCTGGGCGGCTACACCGACGCGCAGTTCAAGGCCGACATCCGGACCGTGAAGGCCCGCGGCCAGAAGGTGATCCTGTCCGTCGGCGGTGAGCGGGGCACGATCAGCGTCGGTGACGCGACCGCGTCGAACAACTTCGCCAACAGCGTCAACTCCCTGATCGCCAACTACGGGTTCGACGGCGTCGACATCGACCTGGAGAACGGCATCAACGCTACCCAGATGGGCGCGGCGCTCCGGAAGATCTACGCGGGCGGCGGCAAGATCATCACGATGGCGCCGCAGACCATCGACATGCAGTCCACCGCGGGCGGCTACTTCCAGCTGGCGCTGGCGATCAAGGACATCCTGACGATCGTCAACATGCAGTACTACAACTCCGGCTCGATGCTCGGCTGCGACCAGAAGGTCTACAGCCAGGGCGGCATCGACTTCATCACCGCGCTGGCCTGCATCCAGCTCCAGAACGGCCTGCGCGCGGACCAGGTGGGCCTCGGCCTCCCCGCTTCCCCGTCGGGCGCGGGCAGCGGTTACGTCTCGCCGCAGACCGTGAACAACGCCCTGAGCTGCCTGGCCAGGGGCACCAACTGCGGCAGCTTCAAGCCGTCGACCACGTACCCGTCGATCCGCGGTGCGATGACCTGGTCGATCAACTGGGACGCCAGCAACGGCTGGGCGTTCGCGAACGCGGTGGCTCCCCACCTGGACTCGCTGCCGTAATCGCTTAGTGTCGGGTGCATGCTGGAACGACTGGCGGTACCCGTGATCGCCGCACCGATGGCGGGTGGGCTGTCCACCCCGAAGCTGGTCGCGGAAGTGGGGTCGGCCGGTGGCCTGGGTTTCCTGGCCGCCGGCCTGCTCACCGTCGAGGCGTTGGCCGGTCAGCTCACCGCGGTCGCGGAGCTGACCGACCGGCCCCACGGCGTCAACCTCTTCGTGCCGGGGTCGAAGTCCACAGTGGACCTCTCGGTCTACCGCGAGCGGGTGGCCGAGCAGGCCGCCCTCGCGGGGGTTCGACCCGGCGACCCGGTGTGGGACGACGACTCCTACGCCGCGAAGCTCGAACTCGTGCTGGCCATGCGGGTCCCGGTGGTGTCGTTCACCTTCGGCCTGCCGGACGTCGACGAGGTGCGGCGGCTGCACGCGGCGGGCTCGTACATCGTGGTGACCGTGACGACCCCCGCCGAGGCGAGGCAGGCGGCCCAGATCGGCGCGGACGCGTTGTGCGTGCAGGGATCGGACGCGGGCGGGCACCGCGGCACCCTCACCGACGACGGCGTCTCGCCCGGTGGCGGCGAGCTGTTCGGCACGCTGGCCGCGCTGCGGCTCGTGGCCGCCGCCGTGGACCTGCCGCTGGTCGCCGCCGGGGGCCTGGCGACCGGCGCGGACGTCGCCGCCGTCGTGACGGCCGGTGCGGTGGCCGCGCAGCTCGGCACGGCGTTCCTGCTGTGCCCGGAGGCGGGGACCGCTCCCGGCTACCGGGCGGCGCTGCGGGAGAAGAACCGCCGGACCGCCCTCACCCGCGCGTTCAGCGGCAGGCCGGCCCGCGGGCTGGTGAACCGGTTCCTCAACGAGAACACCGCGCACGCCCCGGCGGCGTACCCGAACCTGCACCTGATGACCAAGCCGATCCGCGCGACCGGTGATCCGGAACTGATGTCGTTGTGGGCCGGGCAGACCTACTCTTTGATCGAGGCCGCACCGGCCGCGGACCTGGTGCGGAGGTTGGACGTCGAAGCGCGGACGGCGATCCGGAACGCCGCCGCCAGGTTCCCTGGGGAGTAGCCGGTGGGCGAGCTAGCGGATGACATGGTCGAACTGGTCCTGGACGCCGATCCGCTGTTCGCCACGCTGCTGGGTGTCGGGGGCCGCGACGACCGGCTCCGCGACGTCAGCGAAGCCGGTGAGGCCGCCATGCGGGCGCGCGCCGTGGAGATCCGCGACCGCGCCCGTGCCGCCGACCAGGACGACCTGACCGTCGCCGTCGTCCTGCACCAGGCGGACGGGCTGGTGGACCGGATCGACGCGAAGCTGGTGGAGCACACCTACTCCGAGTCGTTCACGGCTCCGGTCACCGGCCTGCTCGGCTCGCTCCCGCTGGTGCGGCCGACCACGGGGGCCGCGCAGCGCGACTACCTGACCAGGCTCGCCGCGATCCCCGAGCTCCTGGCGCAGGTGGCCGACCGGAACCGGGCGGGCATCGCCGCGGGCAGGCTCCCGCTCGCGCACCTGGTCCGCTCGGCCGTCGGCCGCGTCGACCGCTACCTCGCCGAACCGGACACCGACCCGTTGAAGAGCGTGCCGCTGGCCGACGAGCTGCTCGCCGAACGCGACCGGCTGCTCGCCGACACCGTCCGGCCCGCGTTCGCGGCCTACCGCGAGTTCGTGGTGGCCGAGGTCGAGCCGCACGGCCGTCCCGCCGACCGGCCCGGCCTGTGCCACCTGCCCGGTGGCGACGTGGCGTACGCGAACCTGGTCCGGGTGTTCACCACCACCGACCGGACCGCCGAGGAGCTGCACCGGACCGGGCTGGACCTGATCGCCCGGCTGTCCGACGAGTACGCCGCGCTCGGCTACCCGACGCTGGCCGCCGTGCGCGAGCGG
>DATMCA010000741.1:0-4406 GCA_035559015.1 Umezawaea sp.
TCGAGGTGCTGCTGCCCGCGGCGGGGCCCGAGGTCGACCTGGCTTGGTGGTAGCCCCAGGAACGAGGCGACCTGGTCGCCGATCCTCACCGGGTCGAACGGCTTCGGCAGCACCGCGGTCGCACCCAGCGCGTGCAACCGCGAGGTGACCACGGGATCGGCCAGGGCCGTCACGAAGACCACCGGGAGGCGCACCGTGCGCGGATCGCCCCGCAGCGCGGCCAGCACGCCCGGCCCGTCCATCACGGGCATCTCGACGTCCAGCAGCACCACGTCCAGCGGGCTCGACCAGCAGACCTCCAACGCCCGCGCACCCGACGTCACGGCCCGCACGTCCCACCCGCGGTAGGCGACCAGCGCCAGGGAGAGCACCTCGACGGTGTCCTCGTCGTCGTCGACCACGAGGACCCTCATGTCCCGGCCTCCGGCACGTACCGGTAGCCGACCCCGCGCACGGTGGTGATCATCGCGGCCTCACCCCTCGCGCTGAGCTTGCGCCGCAGGTTGGACATGTGCACGTCGACGGCGTGGTCGTCGGCCAGCCACGAGCCACCCCACACCCGTTCCCGCAGTTGGTCGCGGGTGTGCACCTGCCGCACGTTCTCCATCAGCGCGGCCAGCAGGTCGAACTCGATCTTCGTCAGCACCACGACCTCGCCCGAGACCCGGACCTCGCGGGCCTCCAGGTCGATCTCCACCGGACCGGTCGCGACGGCCGCGGCCCCCGCCAGGTCGCGCGGGCGCCGCAGCATGGCCTGCACGCGGGCCAGCAGCTCGCGCGGTGAGAACGGCTTGGTCAGGTAGTCGTCCGCCCCGACGGACAGCCCGATCAGCTTGTCCACCTCCTCGGCGCGGCCGGTCAGCATGAGCACGTACGCGTTGGAGAACCGCCGCAGCCTGCGGCAGACCTCGACCCCGTCCGGACCGGGGAGGCCCAGGTCCAGGAGCACCACGTCGGGCTCCCACGCCTGCGCGGCGGCCAGCGCCCGGTCGCCGTCGGGCACCGCCCGCACTTCCAACCGGGCGTCCGCGAGCGCCAACTCGATCAGGTAGCTGATCTCGGGGTTGTCCTCGACGACCAGGATCTTCGCGGGCTCGCTCATCCACCTCATTGTGCGCGTTCCGCCGCGGATCGCCACCGAGGGCTCGGCGTTCATCGCGGTCCGCTCTCGGCAGTCGTCCTCATAGGAGTGACATTTCCTCCCGCACCTCTGCCCGGCGTCGGCGGAACCTCAAGTAATCCGCAAGCACTCGCCGCATCCGTTCCGGGGCACGGATCCGCGCCTAGCGTCGGGGTGTCAGCACGTCCGTCGCAAAAGGAGCCGGCCTTGAGGAACCACGCCACGTCCACGCTCGCCCTGGTCTTCCTGACCACCGCGCTGATCGGCGTGATCGGGCCGCCGGGCACGGCCTCCGCGAGGGAACCCGCCACCCCGACCACCGCGCGCTACGAGGAGTTGAGCCGGTCGGCCGCCCGCGCCAGCGAGGACGTGCTGACCGCCCGCCAGGTGCTCGACGACAAGCGCGCGGCGCTGGACGAGGCGACCGGCGCGGCGAGCCGGTCCCGAGTGCTCTCCGACGAGGCCGCCGGAGCGCTCGCGCGGGCCACCGACGCGGCCGACCAGGCGAAGGCCGTGGAAGCCGGGTTGAGGTCCGAGGTCGACCACATCGTGGAGATCTCCTTCAAGGGGTTGCGGCTGAACGGACTGGCGGCGATCTTCAGCAGCGACTCGCCCGAGGAGTTCCTCGACGCCGCGATGATCATGGACGTGTACGCCGAGCGGCACGGCGACCTCGTGACCGCCGCCGCCACGGCCTCCGCCGACGCGGTGCGGGCCGAGAGCGAGGCGGACACCGCCCGGAACCTGGCCGCGGAGGCCAGTCGGACGGCCGACGAGGCCCGCGACACCGCGCAGCGGCTCACCGACGAGGCGGAGGAAGCCGCGCGCGGTGCCGAACAGCGCCAGAAGGAGCTGGACGGCCAGGTCGCGGAGGTGCGCCAGGCGCTGGACCAGCTCGCCAGTTCCGACCGCGCCCTGCTGACCGGCACCGGTCCGGCCGTGGCCGTCCCGGTCGCCGACGGCGTCGGGGGCGACGCCGTGCGCTTCGCGCTGGCCCAGCTCGGCAAGCCCTACGTGTGGGGCGCGGTCGGGCCGGACACCTACGACTGCTCGGGTCTCGTCATGGCGGCGTACCGGTCCGCGGGTGTGGCGATCCCCCGCACCACCTACACCCAGGCCCTGATCGGCACCCCGGTCCCGCGCGACCAGGTCCGCGCGGGCGACCTGGTGCTGTACTACGACACCGTGAGCCACGTGGCCATGGCGATCGACGGCACGATGGCCGTGCACGCGTCGACCGCCGGGGAGCCGGTCAAGGTGAGCCCGATCAACGCGATCGGCCCCATCGCGACCATCCGCCGGGTCGGCGGCTGACGCCGGCGCGGGACCACGGCGGGGTGTCCGGGGAGGACTCGTGCGTCACGACCAGGGCGAGCCGCGGCGCTGCTCGGGCAGCGCCACGGGGTCGACCACGCGGATGTGGCCGCGGCGGCGGCCGAGCGAGGTCGCGCGGAGGCCGTCGTCCTCAGCGGTGCCCGTCGTCGCGACGCGCAGGTTGTGCTGCGAGGCAAGGGTTTCCGGGTGGTCGGGGCCGCGGCGGTTCGCCAGGACCTCCTGGATGTCACGCAGTTCCGCCTCCGCTTCGGCACCGCGCAGCACGACCGCGCGTCCGGTGCGCGCGGTCAGCGTGATGGGGTGGTCGGGGCCGAGCGCCGCGATGGTGAGCCGGACGACGTGGTGCGGGTCGAGGCCGTCGTGGCACACCCGCGCCAGGCGGTGCCCGGTGATCAGGGTGTGGGGGTGGTGCCTGCCGAGCACGCGGACCTGGTCGTGCAGGAGGTCTCGCAGGGCGGTGCTCGCGGCGCGGACGTCACCCCGGTCGTGCAGCGCGGCGGCGATCTCGTAGCGGGTGATGAGGGTGTCGGGGTGGGTCTCGCCGAGGACTTCCCGCTGCACGGCGGCGATCACGCGGTACTCGGCTTCGGCGGCGGCGTGCTCCCCGCACGACCACGCCGTCCACGCCAGGTCGCGGCGGGTGGTGAGCACGTCCGGGTGGTGTTCGCCCAGCACGGCCACCTGATCGGCGAGCACCTCGCGGAGTTCTTCGCGGGCCGCCTCGGGGTCGCCGTCGTCGGCGAGCAGCACGGCCAGGTTGTGCCTCGTGGCGAGGGTGTCCGGGTGCCGGGGTCCCAGCAGGTCCAGCCGGACGCGGAGCGCTCGTCGGTAGAGGCGTTCCGCGGCGGTGTGGAACCCGTGCTCGTAGGCCGCACCGCCCGCGCCGTGGCACAGGTCGGCGAAGGCGGCGTCCGCCCGGACGGCCTGCCGCTCGTGTTCGCAGTGCGGGAGGAGCGCCCGCCACAGCGCCCAGTTCGACGGGTCGGCGGCGCGGGTGGCGAGCCGGTGCAGCAGGGCGAGCCGGGTGCCGGTGTACGGGTCGTGGTCGTCGACGTGGTGCCGGGTGACGTCCCGGACCAGCGGGTGCAGCGACACGGTGTCGAGGTCGTCGTGGTGGACCTCGACCAGCCCGAGCCCGGCCAGCTCCGAGACCAGCGCGGCGAGCCGGGTCGGCGTGGCGCCCGCGAAGACGGGTGACCCGGTCAGCACGGCGGCGTCGAGCAGAGCGGACGGGACGGGTACGGGCGCGAACGTGGACAGCAGGCGGAGCAGCGGCCGGGCGAGGGGGTGGCCGCGGTCGTGGAGGAGGTCGAGGGAGCTCTCCCAGGTGGTGACGAGGTGGTCCCGGCGGTCTGCCGGGTCGGGGGTCACGGCGGTCACCGCGTCGGCGAAGCGGTCGCGCAGCATCGTCCGGTACTCGTCGAACGTGCGGGGCTGGTCGGCGCCGGGCAGCCGAACGGTGGCCGCGGTGGCGTCGAGGTAGCGCCCGGCCAGGCACAGGGCGAGGGGCAGCCCGCCGAGCGCTTCGGCGAGGTCGGTCGCCTGCCGCAGGTCCCCCGCGCGGGGTGCGAGTTCCCGCAGCACCGCGGCGGCGTCGGGCGGCTCCAGCGCGGGCACCCGCCTGCTCACCACCCGGCCGCCCCACGTCGAAGCGCGGCCGTCGCGGCTGGTGATCAGCACCGTGCCCGAGCGCGGAGGTGTCCTGAGCCAGTCCCGCCCGTCGCCCGCGCCGAGCGCGTCGGCGTTGTCCAGCACGAGCAGCCACGGCTCGCGCAGCCGTTCCAGCGCGGACCACAGGAGGTCCGGGGCCGACCGGTCGCCTCGCCAGGCCCGCCGGACCGGTTTGGCCGCCGCTCCCGCGCGCAGCGCGACCTCGCGCAGGTCCTCGGTGAGCGAGTGGGAGTCCGTGGCGTCGACCCACCACACGTGGACGGACCCGGAGACGCGGCGG